>CAMLLA010000026.1 GCA_946480525.1 uncultured Asticcacaulis sp.
TATGTCGGCGACTCACTTGGCCTGGCGCGCGAAGCCGCCAGGTCGGACGCGCAGATCATCGTCCAGGGCGGCGTGCACTTCATGGCCGAGACCTCCAAGATCCTGGCGCCGGAAAAAACCGTGCTGATCCCCGACCTGCGCGCCGGCTGTTCGCTGGCAACCAGCCTGACGGGTGAACAGGTCCGCCTGATCAAGCAGCGCTATCCCGGCGTTCCGGTCGTCACCTATGTCAACACGACGGCCGATGTGAAGGCCGAAACCGACATCTGCTGCACCTCGGCCAACGCCGTCCAGGTCGTCGAATGGGCAGCGAAGCAATGGGGCACGGATCGCGTCATCCTGATCCCGGACCAGTTCCTGGCCAAGAATGTCGCGCGCCAGACCGACATCAAGATCATCGCGTGGGCCGGCGCCTGTGAAGTGCATGAGCGGTTCAACGCCGAAGACATCGCCGATGTCCGCGCCGCCCACCCGGGCGCCATCGTCCTTGCCCACCCGGAATGCCCGCCGGACGTCATCGCCGCCTCGGACTTTACCGGCTCGACGACCGCCATGGCCGACTATGTCACATCGTCCAAGGCCAAGCAGGTCGTGCTGATCACCGAGTGCTCGATGGCCGACAATGTCACTGCCGACGCGCCGGGCGTCGAGTTCCTCAGGCCGTGCAACCTGTGCCCGCACATGAAGCGCATCACGCTTCAGGGCATCTATGACAGCTTGCGCCTGCATCAGTTCGAAGTGACGGTCGATCCGGCCATCATTCCGCGCGCCGCCCTGGCCGTGCAGCGCATGATCGACATGCCGCCGCTCGACAAGCCCGCGCGCTACGACATGGTCAAGGCCAGGCATCACGTCGATGTCGAGATGATTTCCTAAAGTCCAACAGAGCCCTTCCCTTCTCCCCGCTTGAGGGGAGAAGGTGGCTCAAGCCGTCAGGCTGAGCCGGATGAGGGGTTAACCGAGGGTAGGAGCGCGTATCGACCTCCGTTACCCCTCACCTTACCCTCTCCCCTCAAGCGGGGAGAGGGGGCAGAAACATCGAGGAGATGTTCAATGCCGAATGAAGTCCATATTCACAAAGGCCCGCTGGTCATCGGCGCCGGTCTGGCCGGTCTGTCGGTCGCGCTCAATGCCGCGCCCCAGCACGTGCTGGTTTTGGCGCCCGTCGCCCTGGGCAAAGCCTGTTCGTCGGCCTGGGCCCAGGGCGGGATCGCCGCGGCCCTCGCTCCTGAAGACTCACCAGAGGCCCACGAGGCCGACACAGTCGCTGCCGGCGCCGGTATCGTCGACCCGCTGGCCGCGAAAACCCTGACCGAGATGGGCCCGGCCGTGGTGCGCAAGCTCAACGACATGGGTGCGCCGTTCGACCACAAACCCGACGGCAGCTTTGTTCTCAACCGCGAAGCCGCCCACGGTCTGGCGCGCGTCGCGCGCGTCGGCGGCGACCTGGCCGGCAAGGCGATCCTGGAAACGGTCGTCAATGCGGCACTGACCTCTCCGCACATCGACATCTGGGAGAATGCCTTCGCGCTGGGCCTGATCAAGTCGGATGCCGATACGGTCATCGGCGCCCTGGTCGACTATCAGGGCCGCCGCATCGAGGTTTACGCCCCGGCCGTCGTCCTGGCCAGCGGTGGCCTGGGCGGGCTTTTCGCGGTCACCACCAACCCCGCCAGTCTGCGCGGTGAGGGCATGGCCATGGCCGCCTTGGCCGGCGCCATTATCGCTGACCCCGAGTTCGTCCAGTTCCACCCGACCGGCCTCGACTTCGGCAAGGACCCTGCCCCCCTGGCTACCGAAGCGCTACGCGGCGAAGGTGCGATTCTGGTCGATGCCAAGGGCGTGCGCTTTGCCCTGGAAGACCATCCCGACGGCGAACTGGCGCCGCGCGATGTCGTCGCCCGGGCCGTGCACAAGGCGCGTGCCTCCGGCCGTGGCGCCTTCCTCGATGCCACGAAAGCCATCGGGGCGCACTTCCCCGACGAGTTTCCGACCGTCTTTGCTTCCTGCATGGAATCGGGCGTTGACCCGCGCACTGAAGCCATGCCGGTGGCGCCCGCCGCCCACTATCACATGGGCGGCGTCCGGACCGACATTCACGGCCGCACCTCGCTGAAACATCTCTACGCCGCCGGCGAGTGCGCCTCGACAGGCGTCCACGGCGCCAACCGGCTGGCCTCGAACAGCCTGCTGGAAGCCGCCGCCTTCGGCGAACGCGTCGGCCAGGCGCTGCGTGACATCGGCACCGAAATGTTCGCCCCCGACGTAAAGGCAGCACTGCGTCCCGAGACGCCCCCGCAACTCGATGGCGTCGACCTTAAGCGCCTGCGCGAAGCCATGAGCCTGCATGCTGGCGTCGTACGCAACGAACCGGGTCTGAAAACCCTGCAAAGGCTTATCGGCGAACTCGAAGCCCGCTATCAGGGGGCGCTTGCACTGGTAAATGCACGCCTAATTGCCGATTGCGCCTTGCATCGTAACGAGAGTCGCGGTTCTCATTACCGTAGCGATTATCCGCAAACGGCCGCGCACGGCGAACGCACCTATGTACGCTGGGCGGCCACTGAAACGGGTAAATTCGACAAGACCGCAACTGGGGACGCAATACCATGTATATCACCGGCCTGCCTGACCTGCTGATCGAACCGGTCATCCGTGACGCGCTGCGCGAAGACCTGGGCCTGGCCGGCGACGTAACGGCCTCCGCCGTTATCCAGCCCAAGGCGCGCTTCAAGGCAGAGTTCCGGGCACGCGAAGCGGGCATCAGCGCCGGTATCGACTGCGCCCGCCTTGCCATGACGATGATGGACCCGCAGGTCCGCTTTGAAACCCAGCTGCCCGACGGCAGCGCGGTCAAGGCCGGCGATGTGCTGGCCCGTATCGAAGGTAAGGCACGCGCCATCCTTGCCGCCGAACGCGTCGCATTGAACCTGCTTTGCCACCTGTCGGGCATCGCGACCCTGACCTCGAAATATGTCGCCACGGTCGAAGGCCTCAATACCAAGATCGCCTGTACGCGTAAGACCCTGCCCAATCTGCGCGGGCTGCAAAAGCACGCCGTCAAGTGCGGTGGCGGGCACAACCACCGCTATGGCCTCGACGACGCCATCCTGATCAAGGACAATCATATCGCCATCTGCGGCGGTGTCGGTCCGGCGATGGAACGCGCCAAGGCCGGAGTCGGCCACACCATGAAGATCGAAATCGAAGTCGACTCGATCGCGCAGTTGAAGGAAGCCCTGCCCTATAAGCCGGACGTCCTGCTGCTCGACAACTTCACCCTCGACATGTTCGCCGAAGCCGTGAAGCTGGCGGCCGGCAAGACGATCCTGGAAGCCTCGGGCGGCATCAACCTCGATACCGTGCGGGCCATCGCTGAAACCGGCGTGGACGTCATCTCGGTGGGCGCACTGACCCATTCGGCGCCAAACTTTGATATTGGTTTAGACGCGGTTTAAGACCGAGGGGACTGTATTCCAGTCTACCCGTTACCCTTGACGAAGCTCAGCTTTGACACGCGTCGGCTCAGCGGGCGATCGACCATGGCTTCGAAGACGAATGCGGCCGTTAGGGCGGTGGCGATACCTGACGCCCACAAAGCCCATTGCGCGGCAAACGGCAGGTGCAACAGGCCGATAAGCCGGGGGCTTAAGCCGAACCACAGCGCGCCGATCAGCGAGTGCGTCAGAAAAAGCGAGAACGACGCTCGTCCCAGTCGGTGCGACAGCGGCGTTTCATTGAACGTGACCGCGCCCGACAGGGCGATCAGGGTCGCCAGCGCCACAAGTCCGACGGCGTCGGTTACGACGCTGCGCAGAATCTGTTGAGCCAGGACGACCGACAGCAGGCACATTGTCAGCCCAGTCCAGAATACAGGCGGCTCTACACGCCAGCCGCGCGTGGCCCGCTCTATCAGGTTGCCGGCCAGAAAGAGAGGAATGGCGCGCAGCAGCCCCCAGGCAAAGGGCAGGTCCGCAAGCGCGCGATGCGCCAGGGCGGCAGCGGCCAGTTGCGCGCATGTCACGACGGCCACGGCCACGACGACCAGAGCCGCGCGGCTGCGGCCCGGCAATGCCGGCGCATAAAGGCTGTAGAGGGCGTAACAGACCAGCAGGACCGACAGGGTCCAGGTCGGCACATTCCATACCGGACCGTCGAACATCCCCCAGCCATGAACGAGCGCCGCCTGGGCGAAGAAACTCAGCAGGCCGTAATGGTCGGCGTGTCCGGCCGGAAAGCCGGCCACGGTGCAGGCCAGCACGAAGACACCGAATCCCATAAGGACAACCATGTGCGATGGCCACAAACGCGCCAGGCGGCGAATGAAGAAGCGCAAGGGACTGATGCCGCCGCTCGCCAGGCGGTCGCCATAGGACCGCGACAGGACATAGCCCGACAACATCAGGAAAAAGTCCGTGGCGAGCCACCCCCTGCCCAGAACCGGCAATATCCGCTCCAGTTCGATGGGCGCATTCATGCCGTAGTGATAGATGAGGATGAAGGCGGCAGCGGCAAAGCGCAACACGTCGAGACTGGCGACGCCCAGACGGGCTGACGACAGGCTCCCAGCAGCAAATTGCGTTGCACTTTCGGCTTTCACACGGTCTGCATAACACGGACGAATTAAAATTATCCCCTCGGCACGGGCGTGCGAGGGGATAATTGTTTTTAAGGACTGCCGGGCGGGAGTGCCAGACTATTTCTTTTCGGGCGGCTTAGGCGCTTCGCGCTTGATGCCAGCTTTTTCGCCGGGCTTCATGAACTTGACCAGCACGCGCTGACCGATCAGGAAGGGCGTATTATCAGCCGAAACGACGACCTCGACGACGCGTTCGTCGCTGGCTTCATTGCCGCCATCCGACTTAAGCTTGCGAGCGCCGAACGTTGCGGCGATCCGGATGACCTTGCCGACATACATCTTGGTCGGATCGGCTTCCGGGATGATCTCGACCTCCTGACCGATCGTAACGGACGGAATGGCGCTTTCGACGATTTCCGAACGCACGATGTGCGGGATGGACGGTTCCAGGTCGAACATGTTCGACACGTTGAGCGTCGAGGCGCCCATGCCCGGCTGGGCATAGCGGCGAATGATCTTGCCGTCCATCGGCGCGCGGATGGTCGTCAGTTCCTGGTTATATTCAGCCTGGGCCAGCTGCGCGCGGGCAGTGGACACCGCGGCCTCCTGGGTGCCAAGGGTCGCGCGGGCGGTTTCGATGGCGTCGCGCGCCTGGTCGAGCTTCTGCTGGGCGACGAAGTTTGACGGCGCCAGCTTGGCCAGGCGGTCATATTCGCGCTGGGCCGTATTGATCGTGACGCGGGTCAGGGCCAACTGGCTCTGCGCCTGGCTGACGCTGGCGCGCGAGCTGTTCACGGCCAGAAGGGTATCGCGGTCTTCCTGCTTGGCCAGGATCTGGCCCTTTTTGACCATCTCGCCTTCCTGGACGTAGACTTCAGCGACGATGCCCGGGCGGCGCGCGGCGACTTCGATGACGCCGCCCTCGACGTCGATCTTGCCGGCCGCGATGGCGGCGTAAGGCGAAGGCGGCGCCTTGACCTGTCCTTTGGGATCGCCGGGCTTGCCGCCAGGGCCACCCGGCCCACCGGTTTTTTGGCAGGCGGTGAGTGAGGCGCCGGCCAAAGCGAGAGCCAGAACGGCAACGGCGGTAGTCGAGATGAATTTGCGGGACATCGGGGTTTTCTCTTGCATGTTCTTATTCGGCCGGCTGGTTGACCATCGTGTCCGACAGTATGTGGCCGTCTTCCATGTGAATGACGCGATCGGCGTAGGCTTCGAGGCGCGGGTCGTGAGTAACGACAACCACTGCGGCGCCGCGCTCCTTGGCCGCCTGGTGCAGCAGCTTGATACAGACCTGGCCGCTGACCGAATCGAGCGCCGAGGTCGGCTCATCGGCAAACAGCAGTTGCGGTTCCTTGGCCAGGGCGCGGGCAATAGCAACACGTTGCTTTTCACCGCCCGACAGCTCCGCCGGATATTGCTTCAGGCGATGGCCGAGGCCGACCGATTCCAGGACCTCCTTGGCGCGCCGGTGCGACTCGGCCTTGGGGACCTTGCAGTACTTCAGGACCTGCTCGACCTGCTCGGTGGCGTTCAGCGCCGGGAACAGGTTGAAGCCCTGGAAAATAAAGCCGCAATGATCGAGACGAAACTTGTCGATCTTGCCGCGCTTCTTCTTCCACAGCGATTCGCCGAGCGCCATGACTTCGCCTTCGTCGGGCTTCATCAGGCCGGACAGGGCGGCAATCAGTGTTGATTTGCCGGATCCCGACGGTCCCATGACCATGGTGACCTGTCCATGCCAGGCGTTGAAATCGACGCCCTTGAGGACCTGCTGCTTGAGCTTGCCGATCTTGTAGCCTTTTGACAGGCCCTTGGCATCCAGTGCGAGTTTAGCTGTCATCTGAGGAGATCCGCGGGCTGGCTTTTCTTAAGGACGCCGAGCGAAATCAGACCCGACACGATGGCGATGAGCATCAGCATGATGCCGACCGGGATATCGACGAACAGCGGGAAGTCCATGGGCACCCCACCCCACTTGGCCAGGGCGCCGACGCCCAGGACCAGGAGGGCCGTCAGTCCAAGACCGGCGACGCCGACCCAGAAGCTGAGCTCCATGATGATGAGCCGCAGTGAGCCCATCGACACGCCCAGGGCGCGCAGGGAGGCGAACTCCTTGATATTGGCCATGATGGCGCCCTGGAGGGTCTGCCAGGTGATGATGATGCCGATACCGATACCCACGAAGGTCATGAAGCCGATCATGATGGCGATGCCGCCTTCTTTCAGAATGCCGCGCTGCGAACTGGCCGATAGCTGTTCGCGGGTCCAGGCCTTGAACTGGCCATTGCCGATTGCGGTCAGTTCCGCCGCCACTTCCTTGGAACGGCTCGGATCGCGCAGCTTGACCAGCAGCGGTCCGATACGGGGACCGTCATCATAGACGTAGATCAGCTTGGCGGTCTGGAAGGAGGTGAAGACCTGGGTGTTGAACATGTTGGGATAGCCGTCGACGACACCGGCAACCGTCACGGTGCGCCCGTTCATCTTGGCCTTGTCGCCGACCTGGACCCCAAGCTTGCCAAGGCTCGAGCGGTCGAGAATAACCGCATAAGGTTCCTGAAGCGCCTCGATGACTTCATCCGAGAAGTCGGTGGGCAGCGTTGTCGACCCCTTGACCGGATCGACCACGACGACGCGGACGCCGTCGCCCTTCGGGGGCTGTCCTTCCTTGGGGAAATTCGACCAGAAGGCAAAATTCATGATCATCGGCTGCACTTCGGCGACTTCCGGGTGCTGGTAGACCAGCGGGATCATGCGGCGCGGCTGGCCGCTGTCGCCGAAGATGCCATCAGCCTGCGGCGGCAGCACAATCAGGTGCGCCGGCGACTTGTCGACCGTGGCGGTGAAGGACTTGGCCATGCCCATGAACATGCCGGTCATGGCCAGGACCAGGAGGCCGGCGCAAGCCAGGGCGATAACGGCAGCGAGATACCGCCGCCATTCATAGAGCAGGGTGGATAGGGCTAGGGACATAATACCACTTAAAGAGGCGCATAAGGTATGGCCGGTAACATCTGCGACTTTATCGCAAAGGTCTAATTAAATCGGCGTAACCAAGTATGGACTTTTTACGTGGTGCTAAAAAGCCATGGCCGTTTGTGTTCAGAATCGAACGATTCTAAGGATTTAGAGCGATTTACGCGCCGCCAGAAAATAGGCCAGCCCCGACCACAGCGACACAATAGCGGCCAGCAGCAGTGCGAAGTTCGAAATGATAAAGGCATCATCGTAATAATCGGGCGGCAGGTCGAAGGCTGACCAGCTTTCCGTAACGAGCAGTGCGCCCAATGCCACCAGTTGCATGGTGGTCTTGATCTTTCCCATGAAACTGACCGGCACCTGGACGCCCTTGGCTGCGGCGGTCTCGCGCAAGGCGCTGACGGCGAATTCACGGAACAGGATGACGGCTGCCGGAATGGCGAAGACGGGGTCCCCGGTCTTGATGCAAAACAGGCCCAGGATGGTGCCGCAGACCAGTATCTTGTCAGCGATGGGATCAAGGATCGCGCCCCAGCGGCTTTCGGCGTGCAGCTTGCGCGCCAGCCAGCCGTCAAGCAGGTCGGTAATCGCCGCGAAGACGAAGACATAAACGCCCCAACGCTGGAGCGGATAGAGCTGCTCATCATTGCTGTTCAGGAACGGGATGCCACCGACGGCGCCGGCAAGCAGGATAAACATGACGCTGCCGCCGATAAGACGCATGACCGTCAGGGCGTTGGGGATTGGATTGACTTTCTCACCGGTCATTGGGCAGCGCTTTCGGGATTGGCTTTGCGCCATTGTAACCGGGGCAGTGCCGTGAACGGAAGCGTTTTATATTCAATAAGGTAAGAAAGCAGGGAACCACGGAAAGGCACGGAAAGCTTCGCTGCGCGAAGCAATACGGAAAAGGCACGGAATTTGAGCCTGAACGGCTGCGGTCGTGCGTCCTGAAATCCGCCTAAAGGGAATCCACAGATGCACACAGATGGATGCGCTCACGCGCATCAAACACAGATAATCCGTGCAGATGGATAGCCCGGATTCTCATTATTGAAGGTCCCGACGGCGCAAAGCGCCGTCATTCATTCGGAGAGATTACACTATCGTTTCCATGCCCACGGATCATCTGCGCGCTGCGCAGCAGCGATCTGTGTGCATCTGTGGATTCCCTTCAACTCGCCGCCAAGCCCTCAGCCTTAGCCACTATCGCTCGAACTTCGTCTTCTTTCCGTATCGGCGCGAAAGCGCCTTTCAGTGTCTGTCCGTGGTAAATCACGTCTCGCCGTGGAAAAAACCGTAGATTTTCTGCGCCAGGGCTTCATTGATGCCGGCGACCTGGCGCAGGTCCTCGATACGCGCCTTGGACACTTCCTTACCGGAACCGAACGCCGCCAGAAGGGCGCGCTTCTTGCGCGGGCCGATGCCTTCGATCTCATCCAAAGGATTCTTGGTGATCGCCGCATCGCGTTTCTGACGATTGGCGCCGATGGCATAGCGGTGGGCTTCGTCGCGCAGGCGTTGCAGGTAGTACAGGACCGGTGATTTCGGCTCGAGCATGAAGGGCAATCGACCGGGGATGAAGAAACGCTCCAGTCCGGCATCGCGATCCGGCCCCTTGGCCACCCCTACCACCGGAATATCGGCCACGCCCAGTTCGGTCATGACCCCCATCACGGCATCCAGCTGTCCCTGCCCGCCGTCGACCAGCACGAGGTCCGGCCGGCCAAAGCCCTTCTCACCTTCCGGCAGATCCTTCTCCTTGATCAGCCGCATGAAGCGGCGGCGGAAGACCTCGGCCATCATGGCGTAGTCGTCGCCTGGTTTAGTGTCGAGATCCCGGATGGTGAACTTGCGGTACTGGCCCTTCAGGAAACCTTCGGGACCGGCAACCACCATTCCGCCGACGGCGTGCGTGCCGCCGAGGTGGGAGTTGTCGTAGACCTCGATGCGGATTGGCGGCCGCTCCAGCCCGAACGCTTCAGCCACGCCTTGCAGCAGCCGCGACTGCGCCGACTGTTCGGCCATGCGCCGGCCTAAAGCCGCGCGGGCATTGTTGAGCGCATTGTTGACGACGTCGGCCTTGTCGCCGCGCTGAGGCTTTGTGACCACAACCTTGCGCCCGGCGCGCAGGCCCAGAGCCTCCATCATCAGGTCGGGTTCGGTCAGGGCGTGCGACACCAGGACCAGCTTGGGGATCTGGCGATCCTGGTAGAACTGGCCCAGAAAGGCATCGAGGATTTCACCCTCGGTATCCTCGGAATCGACGCGCGGGAAATAGGCGCGGTCGCCCCAGTTCTGGCCGGCGCGGAAGAAGACGACCTGAACGCAGGCCGCGCCGCCTTCGGAATGGACGGCAAAGACATCAGCCTCTTCGCCCTGGAGATCGACCGAAGACGACATGACGACGTGGTTGAGCGAACGGATGCGGTCGCGCAGGTGTCCGGCCTTTTCGAACTCCATGTCGTCGGAGGCCGCCATCATCTCGTCGGTCAGGCGCTGGATCACCACGCGGCTCTTGCCACGCAGGAAGTCGGCCGCCTGATTGACCAGGCCGCCATAGTCTTCAAGGCTGATGACGCCGGTACAGGGCGCTGAACACCGCTTGATCTGATGCAGCATGCACGGCCGGGTGCGCGACGCATAGACAGGGTCGGTGCAGGTACGGAGCAGAAACGCTTTCTGCAGCGTGTCGAGCGTGCGGTTGACGGCGCCGGTCGAGGCAAACGGCCCGAAATAGTCGCCGGGGATCGAATGGCTGCCGCGGTGCTTGGAAATCTGCGGCGCTTCGTGGTCCTTGCGCACCAGAATCTCGGCGAACGACTTGTCGTCGCGCAGAAGCACATTGTAGCGCGGGCGCAACGCCTTGATCAGGCGGGCTTCCAGCAGCAGCGCCTCGCCTTCGGTCTGGGTACGCAGCAGCACCATTTCACGCGTCAGCATGACCATGCGGCCGATCCGCTGGGAGTGAACACGGCCTTGCGCGTATTGCAGGACACGGCGCTTCAGGCTCTTGGCCTTGCCGACATAGAGAACTTCACCATCGGCACCGAGCATGCGGTACACGCCCGGCGCATCGGGCGCCAGCGAGGCCTCGCGCCGGATCAGCGCCGCGCCGATCAGCGGCACGTCGGGCTCAGGTTCCGGTCCCTGATCAGGGATGTCGATAATAATCTCTTCGCTCAAGCTTACTCAGGCCTTTGGTCAAGAGACCCCACCATGAACGCGCTCCGTATCTCCTCCCTGTCGCGGAGCTTGCCTGCCGGCGAGGCTGAGGAGGGGACCGTTGGCGAAGCCAATGGTGGTGGGGGCTCTTGTTTTTCTAAACATTTCCGCCGCCAAATCTGTCAGCAGCGATTCCCTAAAGACATGATCCTGCGACATCGGAAATGCAAGACGTCGTGTCCTTTACGCAACCTGTAACAATTTCTGTTCACGGCGGCGTGATCTCGCACTTGCGTTACGGGCGTATTTCTCTACATGGTGCGGCTTCGTCCCAGTAAACCAGAGTCTTCATGCCCGCCGACGCCTCCGCGCCAGCCGCCAACCGATCCGAGATCAGATCCCTGACCGGCCTGCGCGGCGTCGCAGCGCTGTACGTTGTGCTGTTCCATGCCAACGGACTGGTGGCTTTTCCCGACGTCGTGCGCCCCTTTATCCGCCATGGCTACATGGCGGTGGATCTGTTCTTCATCCTCAGCGGTTTCGTCATGGCCATGATCTATGGCCATATGTTCCGCAGCGGCTTCGACCTCAAGACCTTCCAGAAATTCCTGTTGCTGCGTCTGGCGCGGATATATCCGCTCTATCTGCTGGTGACCGCGGTGACCGCCGTGGCCATCACCACCGTACTCAGCCATACCTATCGCTTCGATGACAACGTCTTGCGCGCCCTGCCCTTCAACCTGACCATGACGCACGTCTGGGGACTGGCCTATTCGATCGTGCCGCCGTCGTGGTCGATCAGCACAGAGTGGGCGGCCTATCTGCTGTTTCCGGCCGGCGTATGGCTGGCGCTCGGCACACCCCGCCGCTACGCTGTCTTTGGGGTTGCGGTTGCCTTTGCCGTCCTGGTGTGGATCGCCTTCGGTCCGTACTGGCTGACTCATATGCACCGCACGATCGGCAAGCTGGATGTCGTCCATTCCTATGCCCCCGGCACGACGCTGCGCTGTCTTGCGTCCTTCTATATCGGCCTGGTCGCCTTCCGCTTCAAACATCTGGTCCCGGCGCGCGCCGCCGGCGTGATGGTTATTCTGGCCCTCTTCCTGTTGGCTTTGAAGCAGACCGACCTGTGGCTGATCGGCGTCTTTACCGTTCTGATCATGGCCCTCAGCCACGACCAGGGCCGCGTCGCCCGCGCGCTTGGAACGCCCGTCCTGCACTGGCTGGGCGTCGTGTCGTTCGCGCTCTATCTGGTCCACGACCTGATCCAGAAGGTGATCTTCAAGTCCTTCCCGGTCTGGGGCGTAGGCACAGGCATCCCGAAGTTGGCGTGGGTGGGTATCTCCGTCGTCGTCGCGCTCGGCGTCGCAGCCCTGGCGCACTACTATTTCGAAAAGCCGTCGCGAGGCTGGGCGCGCGACCTGATCAAGGCCTTTGACAACCGCAAGCCGGTGTTCCGTCCCGCTTTTACGCGCGTCACCGGTTATCTGCGCTCGGTCGCGGCTCGCCCGTTGCCGCCGGCGGAATAGCCAGCCGGCATTTATTACCAGGCCGGATCAACGGGTGCACCGCGCAGCGCCTCATTGATTCGCCTCAGGCTGCCGCCATTGATATTGGCCGGCAGCTTGTCGATGTCGAAAAAATCAACATTGCGAATTTCACCATGCGACGTCCGCGGGACGTCCTCCCACGCGTCAACGCGAAACAGCAGCACATGGTCGCCGGGGAAGAATCTCTCATTGGAATGAACCGACAACAGCTTCGGCACTTCCAGCGGATTGACCCCCGCCTCTTCGCGCAGTTCGCGGGCCACCGCCTCTTGCGTCGTCTCGCCGCGATCGACCCCGCCGCCCGGCAGCCACCAGCCTTCGATATAGGTGTGTTCGATCAGCAGCACGCGGCCCCGGCCGTCGAGCACAAGGCCACGGACGCCGAGTGTCTTGCCGCGCGTCAGGCGAGACTGGAGAAAGAACAAAGGACGCGTATAGGGCTCGACCCATCGCCTCCAGTTTTGCCACCGACCAGTTGTCATATTTTGCGAGTCCACGGACGGCACCATGTCGCGCTGCGGTATCATTGGCAAGCCGCCAGTGCAGAATTCTCGGCCGGCCCTTGTGTCTGGTCTTGTGTCACGCCGCCAAGGCGGCTAACAGGAGGGCATTACAGCCTCCGGAGTATTCCCATGGTCGCCATTGCCATCATGTCCGCCTTTATCGTCGTCGTCGCGATCTTCAACATGGTCGATTTCGGCCGTATCGACTGATTTGCCTGAAGATGCTCGAAGGCAACTACACCGCAGCCGTATTGGAGACCATCGAGGTCCATGTGCGCTGCGGGCTGCACGCCTTCGAATATGAGCGGCCGAATCGTCTGCTGGTCAGCGTCTGGCAATACGGCCGTCTGAAGCCTGGTGAATTCATCGATTACGATCTCGTGCGCAACGCCGTCGTCGCCTGGCAGGACAAACCGCATGTCGAGCTGCTGGAAACCCTGCTCGATGATCTGATGGATGCGGCCTTTTCCAATCCGCTGGTGCTGGCGTGCAAGGCACGCATCATCAAGCCCGATATCTTCCCCGATACACAGTGCGCCGGCGTCGAGATGGCGCGTTATCGTCCCTCATGACGGTGGTCCTGGTGACAGGCGGCGGGCGACGCGTCGGCGCCGGTCTGTGCCGCTTTCTGGCGGCACAGGGCTATACCATCGCCCTCCATTATCATCGCTCAGTTTCCGAGGCCGCGGCGCTCAAGGCTGAACTTCTGGCGGCGAGCTTCGAGGTCGAGACCTTTGCCGCCGATCTCGATGTACCGGCTGAACGCGACGGACTGATCCCGGCGGTTGTTGCCCATTTCGGCCGGATAGACGTGCTGATCAACTGCGCCTCGCTGTTCAAGTTCGACAGCCTGGCGACCTTGAACGACGATCTCTGGCAACGCCATCTGGCGTCGAACCTGACCGCCCCGGTGTTTCTGGCCAAGGCTCTGGCCGAAGCTGGTGGCCAGGTGGTGGTCAACATTCTCGACCAGAAGGTTGGCAATCCTAATCCTGATTTCTTTTCCTATACGGCCGGCAAGATGGGCCTGGCGGCGCTGACAGAGCCTTTAGCGATGGCTTTGGCGCCAAAGGTGCGCGTGGTCGGATTGTCGCCGGGTCTGGTCCTGCCGAGCGGCGATCAGACCGAGGCCGATTTCCAGGCGGCGGCACAGGATACGCCGTTGGGCTTGACCTGCACGATCGAGGATCTGGGCCGTGCTGCGGTTTTCCTGATCGAGACGCCGAGCATCACCGGCCAGATCGTCACGGTCGACGGCGGTGAAAGCCTGACCCGGCGGCCAAGAGATGTGGCATTTGATTTGAAGGGGTGAAGCTGTAATCTCTTCGCCCGTATGCGGGGGCATAATCGGCGAAAGTTGTCCCGCTCACCGATACCACAGTCCCGTCTGTCCTGCCGAACCTGGATTTATGCCATTGGCTAATCCATGCGGGTTGAGCCGCAATTCAACACCGCAGGAACAGAATAATGACAACACATCAATCCCAGTTGAACCGCCGTGACTGCTTGTCGGGCTTGGCAGGAATGGTTGCATCCGTTTCGGCGATGGCACAGTGCGCTACCGCTGCGGCCAATCCGCGTTCCATGATTCGGCTGCTCGCCAAGGGCCAAACACCCGCACCCGCCACCCTCGCCGATGCAGCTTGGCTGGAAGGCCACTGGGTCGGCGAGATGCCCAATGCCGCCGTCGAGTCTATAATTTACGCGAAAAAGGCGGGACAGATGCCAGGGTTCGTCCGCGCCCTGCAGGGTGGAAGTATCATGTTCTATGAAATCATGGTGTTTGGCGAAGTCAGCAATTCCCTCTACCAAAGGGTCAAGCATTTCTCGGCCGACCTCGCTGGCATGGAAGACCGGGATGCCTATGTGGAGCGTCCACTGGTCGCCAAGGATGAGACCAGTCTTTTCTTCGACGGCAGCACCTTTACCCGGACAGGCCCGGACAGCTTTACCGTCTATCATCTCTACCGCGAAGGCGACAAAGAAATCGAAACGATTGTGGTTCCGTTTCGCAGAAGAATCGTATCTCCGGGCACGCTGGACTAAGCTCCCACTTGTCTATCAATCTCGCCCCACCTTCTCCTCTGTTTATGAGGAGAATGGATTAGCGCCGGCGTTTGACCGTTCCAAACATACCCCGGATCAACTCCCGGCCCAGGGCCACACCGACCGAGCGGATAACCGACACGGCCACCGACGTCACCTGCTTGGTCGTCCGCTCCGCGTCGCGCTGGCGGCGTTTTTCTTCCGCCAGACGCGCGCGCTCTTCGGCCTTGGTTTCGCGATCCTCTTCGGCTTCGACCTCGGGTTCGGGCTCAGGTTCCGGCGCCGCCGTTACCGTCGTGCGCTTGGTCAGCACCTCATAGGCCGAGTGGCGATCGACTGCTGTATCGTACAATGCTCCGACTGGCGAGGCGGCCATGATTTGCGCACGCTCGGCATCATTCGCCGGCCCCAGACGCGATGCCGGCGGGCGGATCAGGGTTTTCTCGGTCACCGTCGGGCGGCCTTTTTCATCAAGCAGCGACACCAGCGCCTCGCCGACGCCGAGATCCTGGATGGCGGTCTGCGTATCGAAGGCGGGATTGGGACGGAAGGATTGCGCTGCCGCCTTCAGACCCTTCTGTTCGGCGGGTGTATAGGCGCGCAAGGCATGCTGCACACGGTTGCCGAGCTGGGCAAGGACGCTGTCGGGAATATCGGCAGGGTTCTGGGTGACGAAGTAGATGCCGACGCCCTTGGAACGGATCAGGCGCACGACCTGTTCGATCTTCTGCAGCAGGGTCGGCGACGCCTCGCGGAACAGCAGGTGCGCCTCGTCGAAGAAGAAGACCAGCTTCGGCTTGTCCGGATCGCCGACCTCGGGCAGTTCTTCGAACAGCTCCGACATCAGCCACAGCAGGAAGGTCGAATAGAGACGCGGGCTTTCGATCAGCTGGTTGGCCGCCAGGACATTGATATAGCCGCGGCCATCCGGCGTCGTGCGCATCAGGTCGCTCAGCTTCAGTGCCGGTTCGCCAAAGAAGCCGTCGGCGCCCTGGGTTTCCAGTTGCAGCAGGGCGCGCTGGATGGTGGCGATCGAGGTCGGCGCGACCTGGCCATATTCGGCGCTAATCGTCTTGGCGTTTTCCGACACGTGGTTGAGCATGGCGCGCAGGTCGGCGATGTCGAGCAGCAGCAGTCCCTGCTTGTCGGCGACATGGAAGACGATGTTCAGCACGCCTTCCTGGGTATCGTTGAGTTCCAGCAATCTCGCCAGCAGCAGCGGCCCCATCTCCGAGATGGTCGAGCGGATCGGGTGGCCCTTCTTGCCGAACAGGTCCCAGAAGATGACGGGTGCGGCAGTGGGTTTCAGGTCAAGCTGCATGCCTTCAGCGCGCGCCAGAAGCTTTTCGTTGGGCGTGCCTGGCATGGCCACGCCCGACAGGTCGCCCTTGATGTCGGCGGCGAAGACCGGCACGCCGGCGTCGGAAAATTCCTGTGCAATGACTTGAAGCGTCACGGTCTTGCCGGTGCCGGTGGCGCCGGCGACCAGGCCGTGCCGGTTGGCGCGCGTGTACAAAAGGACCTGCGGCAGCTTGTCGCCGCTTTCCGCCTGCCCGACAAAAACGCCCGTATCGGTCATAGCACCCTCTCCGCTTGCGAATCTGTTCTCAGCTTTATCAGCCGCAGGGAAGCGACGCTACATCGGCTTCTGAGGCCGGCGCAATTTGCGGCGCAGCCATTCGCGCACCGGCATCTCGAACCAGACGAAGCTCAGCCGCGCCAGTCCGACAGCAACGCCAAGGAAGGCCAGGAAGGTCAGGGGGGAAGCAAAGATCGCAACCCGATCCGTCCAGTTGAACTGGCCCACGACCAGCATGATCGCGACCTGAAGCGGAAAGTGAATGAGGTAGATCGAATAGGAAATGTCGCCGATCCATGCTGCCCCGCGCAGCCGTTCGAGCGACAGAAGCGGATGCCGCCAATTTTCGCGCCGCAGGCCAAGCGCCAGCAGGGTCAACGGCATCAGGCCATAGACAAAGCCTTCGATCGTCAGGGTGTCGAAAAACTTTACTGGCGGCGGCAGATGCAGGGCGGCGCTGACCGGCTGCCAGATCAGGGGGTGGGCGCGGACATAGGTCAGCATCCACAAGACCGGCACCAGCCACTTCAGGGCCGTATCGAGATGCGCCCGCCAGACCGCCCGGGGTTCATGGTTGAGGAAACGCACGGCGTGGAAGACCAGCCCGCCCAGGAAGAAGCTCGGCACGCCGCGTGAAAAGTCGCTGACCGGTTCGGGCTGGATATGTTTGAAGACCAGCCCCGCCACGACGATGGCGATGAGCACCAGCGGACGGTTGCCGCGCAAAAAGGTGACCACAAAGAAAGCAATGTAGAGGAAGAGTTCGACCGACAGCGACCAGGATGGACCGTTCCAGGTCTGCTCGGCGCCCGGCAGCCACTGCTGGACCATGAACAGACTGAGGACAAAATCGGCCGCCGTGTTGTGCTTGTAGATAAAGGGCGCGCCGTACAGCGCCACATAGGCGGCCTGAAGGACAACGGCCGCGATCAGCATGGCCAGATAGAGCGGATATAGCCGGGCGAATCGCGCGACGAAAAAGCTGCGCGCGCTCAAACGCCGATTGGCGACCGCATCGCCATACAGCCAGAAAAAGACATAGCCCGATATGGCGAAAAACAGCTCGACGAAGTGCTGCCCATAGACATAGACCGGCGTCAGCAGCACGCCGAACGGCAGATGCGCGTAGTCGAAAATCTCGGTACTGCTGAGCAGGAAGTGCTTGTAGTGGAAGATCACGACCAGAATGGCCGCCAGTCCGCGCAGAATATCCAGCTCGAAGAAACGCGCTTCCTCGCTGCGGACCGCAGGAGATGCCTGTGGCGGCGACGGCTGGACGACGGCTTCGGCCCGCACGCCTATTTTTCGCGCTCGACGCTATAGAGCGCCAGGCTTTCCAGGGCATCGCGCCAGGGGCCAGGCTCGAAAATGCTCAGTGCCGCGCGCGCCTTGTCGGCATAGGCTTCGGCGACGGCCCTGGCGCCATCGAGCGCGCCGGAGGTCCGCATCAGGGCCTGGGCGTGCTGGAAATCCCCGTCGGTCTGTTCGCGCTTGCCGATCGTCCGTTCCCAGAAGGAGCTTTCCGTGGCGCGTGTGGCTTCCATGGCCAGCAGCAGCGGCAGGGTCGACTTGCCTTCGGCGAAGTCATCGCCGGCATTCTTGCCGAGGTCGGCGGCCGCGCCCTGGTAGTCCAGCACGTCGTCCTGGATCTGGAAGGCCAGGCCGAGATTGAGGCCGTAGTCGTAAAGCGCCTGCACCTTGGCT
>CAMLLA010000027.1 GCA_946480525.1 uncultured Asticcacaulis sp.
ATCACCGCCCTGATCGTCGCCCAGCGCGCCTACGAGATGAACTCCAAGGTCATCACCACGGCCGACACCATGCTGCAAACCACCAGCCAGATCGCCAGAGGGTAATTATGAAAATCGCCTTCGCTCTTGCTTCACTGATCCTGCTTGCGCCCTCGATGGCGTGCGCCGGCACGCTGGTGCTCAAGGCCTCGCCGACCGACAGCGATGGCCGCGTCACCATCGGCGACGTCTTCGACAATGCCGGCGCGGGCGCCCGCGTCGTCATCGGCTATCGCAACGGCGGCAACGCCGTGCTGGACGCCGCCACCGTGCAGATGCTGGCCAGCCGCAACGGCATGTACTGGGATAACCCGCGCGGCCAGCGCCGCATCATCGTCACCGAAGGCGCCGACGGCGGCGATCCGTTCGATGGCCCCGTCCCGGCCGTCGCCCCCGCGCAAAATGCCGCCGCTCCGGTTCAGCAGATTGCCCAGGCTGCGCCGGTGCGCAAGGTCGCGGTCGTCAAGCGCGCCGAGGCCGTCAAGGTAACCTGGGCCGCCAAAGGCATGGCGCTGACCGTCACCGGCATCGCCACGAAAGACGCCGCTGTCGGCGACGCCGTACAGCTTCAGAATCCAAGCTCAAAGAAGATGATCGACGCCGTCATCACCGGCCCCGGCGAAGCGCTGGCCGGCCCGGCCGCCGATCAGTTTCGCTCCCGCCAACAGCTCTCGCTCAGGTAAACCGTCATGCGTATCAAAGCCCTCTCCTTCCTCGTCCTCGCCGCCGCCTCGCTGTCCGCCTGCGGTTCGATCAGCGAAACCGTCAACGGACCGTCCCTGACGCCGATGGGCTATCCGGCCGCCATCGTGCCGCAGCAGCAGATGGTCGCAAGTGCGCCCAACACGACGCCGGCCTCCGCCAATTCACTGTGGCGCGTCGGCGCCCGCACCTTCTTCAACGACCAGCGCGCCCGCGGCGTCGGCGATATCCTGACGATCAACGTCGAAATCGACGACAGCGCCCAGACCAGCAACGCAACCAACGGCTCACGCACCAATTCGTATCAGGCGGCGACGCCGAACGTCTTCGGGTTCGAATCGTCGCTCGGCAAGATTTTCCCGTCGCAGTACGACCCAGCCAATGCACTCGGCGCGTCGGGTTCATCGACCAATTCCGGCTCGGGCTCGGTCAAGCGCGCCGAAAAGATCTTCGTCACCATCGCTGCCGTCGTCACCGGCGTGCTGCCGAACGGCAACCTGATCGTCCAGGGCACCCAGGAGGTCCGCACCAATCGTGAAGTCCGGGTCCTGACTGTTTCAGGCATTGCCCGCCCCGAAGACGTCAGTTCACAGAACACTCTGAAGCACACCCAGTTGGCCGAAGCGCGTATCTCCTATGGGGGCCGTGGCGACCAGTCGAACATGGTCAAGGCGCCTGTCGCACAGACCCTCATGGACCGTTACAGCCCCTTCTGAGTTGCAGCTTTAACCGGGATGAATCGCGAATCACAAGATTCGCTGTTTCCTCAACAATTTGCGGCGCGCTTCACCGGCAGGGTGAGCGCGCCGTTTTGCTTTAACCCAAACGTTTTCAGCCCGATTTCGGCAAGATTCAATTAACCATATAAACAATTGTTATTACTTATAAAATTTACAGCAGATTCATCGCAACCCTGAATCAACGGTAACTGGATGCATCGTGCAAAAGGCGAATTGACCACGAACCACACGAACACGCCTACGGCGCCACGAACACAGAAAGGGATTGCGGTGTAATTACACCACATATTTGAAGGTAATATAATGCCACACCCGCTTCATGGTCGTGAAAAAAGGCGCCCCCGAAAAGAAGCGCCTTTGTCCGCGTCGTTCGTGGTCAAAAACCTTCAACTCAGCCTGCGCCGACCGCTTCGGAAATCGAGCGAAAACCATCGGCGCGCAGACGCGCCACCAGATCACGGCGGATCGCGTCGGCGAGGCCCGGCCCCTTGTAGACCATCGCCGAATAGAACTGGATCAGCGAGGCCCCTGCCCGGATCTTGGCATAGGCGCGCGCACCGGAGTCGATACCACCGGCGCCGATAAGCACCAGCCGTCCACCGCTGGCCGCGCGGGCAAAGCGCAGGGCCTGGGTCGACAGATCGAACAGCGGCGCACCGGACATGCCACCGGCCTCTTCGCGAAATTTCGATTTCAATCCGTCCCGTGACAGGGTCGTGTTCGAGACAATCAGGCCATCCAGTCCATGCTTGAGCGTTTCCTCGACCGTGTCGCGGATTTCGGCTTCGGTGAGATCCGGTGCGATCTTCAGGAAGATCGGCATGTTGGCGCTGGTCGCCAGCTTCAGCGCCGCGCGCGTCGCCGCGATCTGGCCCAGCAGGTCGTCCAGATACGACTTGCCCTGTAATGCCCGCAGGCCCGGCGTATTGGGCGAGGAGATGTTGATTGTGAAATAGTCGCCCTGCCCCCACAGCTGCTTCAAGCCGGTCAGGTAGTCGGCCATGCGGTCGGTGGCGTCCTTGTTGGCGCCGATGTTCAGGCCGACGACGCCATTGCGCCGGCGCGGCAAGGCGTGCGCCAGGTTGTCGGCAAAAACGTCCAGTCCCTTGTTGTTGAAACCCATGCGGTTGAT
Organism: uncultured Asticcacaulis sp.; assembly: GCA_946480525.1. The sequence goes on from CAMLLA010000027.1 coordinate 2,614, forward strand.
GACCGCCTGGTCCTCGCGAAGACGAAACAGGCGCGGCTTCGGGTTGCCGTCCTGCGGCAACGGCGTCACCGTGCCGCATTCGGCAAAGCCGAAGCCTGAGCGCAGCATGGCCAGGGGCACTTCGGCATTCTTGTCGAACCCAGCGGCGAGGCCGACGCAATTGCGGAATTTCAGGACACCACCGTCGAACGGCACGGACACAGCCAGTTCCGGTGTATCCAGGCTGGACACAGGCCCGAGGCCCAGTTTCAGGAGTTCAATCGTGACCGTGTGCGCGTCTTCGGGGGACAGCACATGCAGAGCCCGCGTCGCCAAACCATAATACATAGTCTTCTACCTTCAATCACCGTGCCGTCTTCTGCGCACAGGTCTTCACTCACAGACACAGCCGGGTTATTTCCCGGGCTGATGGACGCCGTCATAAACCGGGCGTCCGGCGACATCGACTTCGAAGATGACCGCGGTCGCCGTCGAAAAGCCGTTCTTGACCTTGTCGAGGGCGCTCATCGACGCCCCGCTGCCAATCATGTAGTCGACGCAAAGATACTGGATGCCGGGGTTGTGGCCAATGACCAGCAGGCATTCCGCCTGGTCTTCATGCGCCTCGACGACGCGGCGGATGACGCCGACCTCGGCATTGTAGAGTTCATCGAGGAACTGGACCGGGATGTCGCCCAGCACGCTTTTAACCTGGCCGAAGGTCTGGGTGGTGCGCGCCGCCGAGGACACGAGAGCCAGGTCGGGTTTTATGCCATCGCCCTGGAAAGCGCGGGCGACCGTCAAGGCCTCCTCGCGGCCGCGCATCTCCAACGAACGGTCGTAATCCTCACCGGACGGGGCCTTATTTTCTGCCTTGGCGTGGCGCATAAGAATAAGCTGCTTCATCATGCCGCCATATGGCTGAGAGTCTCGGCGACGGTAAAGTCTAAACTTCTTCCAGCTTACGTCCCGCCGGCGCCGGTGCTCCCGCCGGAGCCAGCACGTCGCGCAGCTCCGGCAACAGGGGTTTCGGCGCCTTGACCGTCGTCGCCACGAAGGGACGCCTGCCGGCTTCCATGAGGATCAGACCGCCGGTCAGCGGCCAGATGTGCGGCACGATCTTCTCGATGGTCCTGGCCCAGCGCAGCAGTGAACGCACGGGCGGAACATAAAGGGCGCTGGCCCAGGCCATCGGCTCAAGCTCGGCCTGGCGGACGGCATTTTCGAGCTGGCCGCGGCTGTAAGGCAGGCCGTAACCAAACGGCGTCTTTTCGACGTGCGCCCATAGCCCGCCCCGCGCCGCCACCACAAGGATCAGCTTGCCATTGGGCGACAGGAGACGCGCAGCCTCCATGAGCAGGTTTTGCGGCGATTGCGATTCTTCCAGGGCGTGGACCATCAGGATGCGGTCGAACAAGGCGCTGGGGAACGGCAGGGCCTCCTCCTCGACCAAGGTGGCACGGACCTTGAGGTCCGATGGCCAGATTTCCGCCCCCTGTGCCGCCGGCATGGCCTGGATGACGCGGCGCGCTTCGTTGAAGTGATTGAGATAGGGTGTGCCGTAGCCGATGCTCAGCACGTCGAGACCGCGCACATCGCCCCATTGGTCACGCAGACGCAGTCCAACCAGTTCGCGCACCATCTGCCCTTCAGGCGTGGTGTAGAAGCTGTTGAGGTCCTCGACGGTACGGCGCAACGGTGGTCCTTTTTGCCGACAGTTTCCGGAGACGATTCCGGTTGCGTCGGGTAGGATATAATCAGTTGCCGGCAGTTTATCAGGACAATTTGGAAAATGGGCCTAAAAATTACGATCTTTCCCTGCCTGACCGACAATTACGGCTTTCTGGTCCAGGATGAGGCGTCAGGCCAGGTCGCCTGTATAGATACACCGGAGGCCGGCGCAATCATCGCCAGGGCCGAAGAGATCGGGGTCAATATAGACGTCATCCTGAACACACATTGGCACCCCGACCATGGCGGCGGCAATGCCGAGGTCCAGGCGCGGTTCGGCTGCCCGATATATGGCCCGGAAGAGGTGCGCAAACGCTGGCCGCTCGACCATGTGCTTAAGGCAGGGGACGTGTATCAGCTTGGCGAAACCCGCCTGGACGTCATCGACCTGTCCGGCCACACCCTGGGCATCATTGCCTATGTCGACCGGGCCGGCGGCAACGCCTTTGTCAGCGACGCCCTGTTCCCACTGGGTTGCGGGCGCATGTTCGAAGGCACGCCGCAGGCCTTCTGGGCCAGCCTTCTGCGCCTGTGCGATTTGCCCGACGACACGGTTTTGTGGAGTGCGCACGAATATACGCTGGCCAATCTGAAATTCGCGGAGAGCCTGGGAAGCGACGCATTATTGTCGGCGCGGGCCGAAAAGGTCCGGGCCCAACGGGAACGCGGTGATTTTACCGTCCCGACAACCCTGTCAGAGGAAAAGGCAACCAATCCATTCCTGCGCTATCCGTTGCAGGAAGACTGGTTCGATGCCCAGGTGGAGACGTTTGCCGCCCTGAGAGCCGCCAAGGACAACTTCCGCTAAGCAGATTACCGCCGGTCGTCCGCGATCGAATAGGACGCGGTCAGCACATTGACGACGCGTTTGGACGAAACCCGGCCGCCCCAGTTTCCACGGCTGGGATCGAGCTTCATCACCAGGATGCCCTTTTCGACGCGGACGCTGGGTGGACGGCCTTCGACGAAATGGACCTCGCGGATATTCGGCAGCTTGCGGCCGCCACGGCTGGCCTGGGCGACACGGACGATGGCGCTGGACGTCACGTCGAAAGCATCGGCGTAAAGCGCCGCCGAGGCCGGAGTGGCGCCCTGGGCGTCAAAAGGAATGAGGCGTTCCACGGCCTGCGACGCGCGACGGCTGGCCTTGGCCAGGCTCTGCCATAGCAGGACCGGCGTCATGACCGCGGGCTGGAAGGCTTCGGCCTTGCCGGCGGCGGCGACAGGATCTCCCATCGGCCGGTCATCGGTATAGAGGACCATTCCGCCCCAGCGCGTGGCCTTCAGCATGGGCTCGCCCAGATCATTCTTATAGATGATATCGCCCTTGGTGCCGGGCGTGGGTGTCAGGGACCAGACCTCGCCTTCGCCATCAAAGCGCAGCAACGGCGTCGGGCGGCTGGCGTCGAGAACGAAGCTTTCGCCTTCTTCGGAAATATAATGGGTGACCTTGGGCGCAGCGCCATTCCGGCTGTCCGACGACGGACTGCCGAACATCTTGTCGCGCAGTGATTTCATATTCTGCGCCTCGGCTACGCCCGCACTGAGCGTAAGCACGATAAGAGCGGCGCCGACAACATGCGTCCGAGTCACACGCATCAGGAAATGTGAAACACTGCTTTTCATTAAGGCCGATAGTTATGGGCCGACTTGGGCAGATTTAAGACGGCAATCCGCGCCTGTCCGCAACAATTAGGGCGATTCCGCGGTAATAAAAAGGGCGTGGCCAAACCGCCACACCCTTAATACTGGATAGTGATTTAATACTTACTTCTACAGGCACTTTAAGCGCGTTCGGGCCGCTATGGCCCGGCGAAACGAAGTTCGGCGAAGCCAAAATGATTGGCGTCTGAGCACCCGCCGCGACGTGTACTCGAGTACACGAGCAAGGGCGCGCAAGGCGGTTGCGGTTTGCAGACCAGCAGCGTGGCGCTAGAGCATGTGTTGGCCGCCGTTGACGGCTATGGTCGCCCCCGTAATGAACGACGCCATGTCCGATGCCAGGAAGGCGCAGATTTCGGCGACTTCTTCCGGCGTGCCCAGGCGTCCGACGGGGATGCCGGCGACGATCTTTTCAAGCACGGCCGGGTTGATGGCCGAAACCATTTCGGTCGAGGTGTAGCCTGGGGCGACGCAGTTGACCGTGATGCCCTTGGCAGCCGATTCCATGGCCAGCGCCTTGGTGAAACCGATCATGCCGGCCTTGGCGGCCGAATAGTTGGTCTGGCCGGCCTGGCCCTTTTGGCCGTTAATCGACGAGATGTTGATGATGCGACCGTAGTTGCGCTCGCGCATGCCTTCGATCACCTGGCGCGTCATGTTGAAGACGCTGTCCATATTGGTGTGGATGACTTCCTGCCACTGCTCCTTCGACATCTTGTGGAAGAAGCCGTCGCGGGTGATGCCGGCATTGTTGACCAGGACTTCGATGGGCCCAAGCTTGGCTTCGACTTCCTGCACGGCGCGGGCGCAGTCTTCGAACTTGTCGACGCTGCCCTTGACGATGGTGACGCCCAGTTCTTCCGCGACCTTGCGGGCATTTTCTTCATTGCCGGCGTAACCGGCGGCGACCGTCAGGCCCGCGTCGCGCAGACGCTTTACGATGGCCTTGCCGATACCGCGCGTTCCGCCGGTGACCAGTGCTACACGACCCATGTTCTTCTCCCAAATTCCTCAGACGAGCGTCGTCATGATGAGGCGAAAATGATTAGCTCTTGAGCATCCGCAGCGAAGTGTACTTTTGTACATGAGCAAGGGCGCGCAGAGAGATGATTATTTGCAGCCATCAGGGCGGCGCGTTAAATGGATTCAACGGCCAGGGCGACGCCCATACCACCACCGATGCAGAGCGTCGCGAGGCCCTTCCTGGCACCCGAACGCTGCATTTCGTGCAGCAGGGTCGTCAGGACGCGCGCGCCCGAAGCGCCGATCGGGTGACCGATGGCGATGGCGCCGCCGTTGACATTGACCTTGGCCGTATCCCAGCCCAGCTCGCGGTTGACGCTGATCGCCTGGGCGGCGAAGGCTTCATTGGCTTCGATCAGGTCGAGGTCGCCAATGCTCCAGCCGGCCTTTTTAAGGGCGTTCTGCGTCGCGCGGATCGGGCCGGTGCCCATGATGGCCGGATCGACGCCGGCAATGCCCGAAGCGACGATTTTCGCCAGCGGCTTCAGGCCGCGGCGGTCGGCTTCGGCGCGCGACATCAGGACAACGGCGGCTGCGCCATCATTGAGACCCGAAGCGTTGCCGGCGGTGACGGTGCCTTCCTTGATGAAGGCGGGCTTGAGGCCCGCCAGGGCTTCATAGGTCGCGCCGTGGCGGATATATTCGTCCTTGTCGACGACGACATCGCCCTTGCGGCCCTTGATGGTGACAGCGGCGATTTCACCGTCGAACTTGCCGGCCTTCTGGGCAGCCTCGGCCTTGTTCTGCGAGGCGACGGCGAACTCGTCCTGCTCCTGGCGGCTGATGCTCCACTTGGCGGCGATGTTCTCGGCCGTCTGCCCCATGTGATAGTTGTTGAAAGCGTCCCACAAACCGTCGCGGATCATGGTGTCGACCAAGCTCAGGTCGCCCATCTTCTGGCCGGTGCGGATATAGGCGGCGTGCATGGCCATCGACATGCTTTCCTGGCCGCCGGCGACAACTATTGCCGATTCCCCCAAAGCCACTTGCTGGGCGCCCAGCGCCACGGCCCGCAGGCCGGAACCGCATATCTGATTGATCGACCAGGCAGGTGCGTCCGTCGGGACGCCGGCCTTGATCGAGGCCTGCCGCGCCGGGCCCTGGCCCTGGCCGGCCTGAAGCACCTGCCCCAGAATCACTTCGTTGACGTCGGCGGGCTGCAGGCCCGCCCGTTCGACCGCCGCCTTGATGGCGATGGCGCCCAGTTCGTGCCCTGGCAGGGTGGCAAGTGCCCCCAGGAAAGACCCCACGGGCGTGCGGGCTGCGGATACGATAACGACTTCGTTGAGGGACATAGGCTCTCCTTGAGTGCGCGTACGGGGAGAATAAACGCTGATTTCACGGGCAGTTAAATTACCTAAGGCGCGAAATCAAGACCGGGCCGCCCTCGCCGACTGAACACTGATTACACATTGTGTGCACCTGCGTGATAACGCGGTTCCGGTACACAATCATCGGCCGCGCCACGAAATGCTGCGCAAAAACATTTGCAGCATCCATAAGGGCCAAAAACACGTTTCGTCAATTCACAAACCTTTGAATTTTATTATTTATTTTGCACCGCAACTAAAGACTTTACGCATGAGCAAAAAAGGGTTTAACCTTGGCCGCATAAGGCCTTGCGCACTTGGCGGGCCCATAAAACAAGACTGGAAACAAGGAGTGCGACAGTGAGCGAAACGAAAACGCGTAGCAAGCGCGGCGAAGGCGACCGGGTCATCATCAAGAAGTACGCGAACCGGCGCCTGTACAACACCGCCACCAGTTCTTACGTCACGCTCGACAACCTGTCGGACATGGTCCGCCAGAATGTCGATTTCGTTGTTTTCGACGCCAAGACGGGCGACGACATTACCCGCTCGGTCCTTGCCCAGATCATCTTCGAAGAAGAGAGCCGCGGCCAGAACCTGCTGCCGATCCAGTTCCTGCGCCAGCTCATCAGCTTTTACGGCGACTCGATGCAGAATCTTTTGCCCACCTATCTCGAAATGTCGCTCGACGGTTTCGCCAAGCAACAGGAGCGTTTCCGCTCGCAGTTCCAGCAGGCTTTCGGCGGCGCGCCCGGCATCGGCTATTTCGATGAACAGGTGTCGCAGAACCTGGCCATGTTCGATCGCGCCATGCGCATGTTCTCGCCCTTCTCGTTCGCCAACGCCGCTGGCGGCACGGCGGTCGCTCCGGAGAGCGATGCGCCCGCCGCGCCGCCGCAATCCGCACCGCGTGAGACCGACACCGTACGCGAACTGCGCGAACAGATGGAAGCCATGAAGGCCCAGATCGACGCTTTGGCCAAAAAGAGCTAAACAAACCGATCTTTTAGTATTGTTGGTGTAGTTCTATTCGCATGAGCGACAAAGACTCTTCCCTGCCCGTCCCCGCCGGTCCGGTCATTGACCAGACCGGCGCCCAAACCAGCGAACGGGTGCGTCCGCGTAAATCACGGGGCGCCACCAATGCGTCCGACCCGATCTTCGAAGCCCAGATCCTGGGCGGCGGGGAAAAGCGCGGCCTGCGCGGAGGACCTGAGACGCTGGAGCGGGCAAAATCAACCTACCTCAAGTCGGAATATTCCGGCCCCAATGACCGCCGACCCCGCCCCGGGCGCGTGACGAAGACGGAAATCTGAGCCGTCGCATTAACCCTGACAGTCGCTTTTTCCCCAAAACATCAGATAGTTACAATTTGACGGCGTCCCGCTCTTAACCACGGCATGGCTCTTGCACCGCTTCGCGCATCTGTTGCCCGGAGTTCCGCATGTCGAAAGCCAATTATAACCGTTTCACGCCGTCGCGCCTGGCCATGCGCGCCTTCGACACCCTGGTCGTCACCCTGATTTTCGCTGTCTTCGGCTGACCTAAGCCGGCGTTGACGCACAAAAAAAGCCCGGCGCATCGCTGCACCGGGCTTTTTGTTGATCGACATCAGGCTCAGGCGCCGAAGTCGATATCCTTGCGCGCCGAGATGGCGGTAACGATAAAGCCGGCCAGCACGTCCATCAGGATCATGGCAGTCAGCAGGAAGAAGGTCGAGGTCGAGAACGGCCGCAGCAGCAGGAACTCCACCAGCGCGACGATGAACAGCATCATCGACAGCGAGTGGTTGATGATCGCCACCTTGTCGGACTTGGTCGACTTCAGCAGTTCGAAGAACAGGCAGATCAACGCACCCAGAAGGATGATGTCACCGACCTGGATCACCCATTGGGTGCCGGGAGACGGCATGGGCAGGGTGACGATGACCTGGGTCATGGCGTTGTAGGCCGCATTGGTGTCCGGCCCGCCGATCCAGGAAATGATGGCGAGGATATTGTAGACAAACCACGGCAGGGCTAGGAGCGGGAAGGCAGTAACCAAGCTGACATTCCTTTGTACGGGCTTGCGGGGCTGGTCGTCCAGAACGCCTATGGCGGTTTCCACGCCAATGGAGGTCTTGGGGTCGTTGAACAATGGCAAAGCGCAGTCCTCCCCATCCTTGTCCGGCCGCCCCCGATTGGGCCGGACTGAAAGCGCATCCCGATACCTGTGCGACGTCGCCGGTCCGGATGCGCAACACGCAGATCACTCCGCTTCGCTGACCTTGCCAGGTTTGCGTAAACGGCGGTTTAACCACATTACACCCGGAAGGTCGGTTAGCGCTACGGCCAATCGTCCGATATTGGTATATTTCGACTGACCTGTTGTACGGGCGCGATCATCGACCGTCTCCAGAAGCGTCGTAAACCCTTCGCGATTGACCAGGGCCGGCAGGTAACGGTGCATCTGATCGAAGTACGGCAAGCGCAGGAAGACATCGCGCCGGATCGCCTTAAGCCCGCAAGCGGTGTCGTCGCAATTGTCGTTCAGCAGGTTCTTGCGGATGCCGTTGGCCCAGCGCGACGCCCACTTCTTCGACGCCGTGTCCTGGCGGTTGCGGCGCTGGCCGGCGACCAGGCCGACGTGCGGCGGCGCATCGCGCAGGATCATGGCCATCCGGGCCGCATCGGCGGGAGGGTTCTGGCCGTCACCATCGACCGTGACGACAATGCCGGAACGCGCGGCCATGACGCCGCTGCGGATGGCGGCGCTCTTGCCGGAATTGTGCTCATGGCGCAGGACGCGTAAGCACGGGATAGTCCGCTTCGCCTCGCTCAGGCGGGCATAGGAGGCGTCCGTCGATCGGTCGTCGACCATGATGATTTCAAAGCCGTCCACGCCGTAAGTCTTTGAAAAAACCGCTTCAATCTCGCTCGCGACTTGTACGGCGGCCCCTTCTTCGTTATAGACTGGCACGACGACGGAGACGGTGGGGGACATGGTTTGGGTCTCGAATGAGGAAGGCAAGCCCGACCTCATAGCCGTTTCAACTGCGCCCGTAAACAGTTGGCGGTTTATCTGAGGCGCGGATAAGTGCCCGGGTCCGTTGATGTTTTGCGGCCAGCCTGCCTTGACCTTGTTGCTTTAGGTTGTCCCATGACGCGGCTTCTTCCTCCCCAGATCTTGAACCTCGTCTCGGGCGGCATGCGCGGTCCCCTGCTGGCCGCCCTGCTGACCCTGGTCTGCGCCATGCCGCTGGCCTTCCTGATGCCGCCGCTGGACCGCGACGAGTCGCGGTTCGCCCAGGCGACCTCGCAGATGCTGGAAACCGGCGACTATATCAACATCAACTACCAGGACACGCCCCGGCACAAGAAGCCGATTGGCATTCACTGGCTGCAGGCCATGAGCGTCAAGCTGACGTCGACCGTGGCGGCCCGTGATATCGCGCCTTATCGTCTTCCGTCGCTCCTCGGCGCGGCGCTGGCAGCCTTTGCCTGCGCCTGGGGAGCGTCGCGGGCGTTCGGCACCCGCATAGGCACCAAGGCCGGGCTGCTTTTCGGCGTGACCTTCATGCTGGCGACCGAAGCCTTCTTCGCAAAGACCGACGCCGTGATGTGCGGCCTGATCGTACTGATGATGGCCGCGCTGGGCCAGATCTATCTCAGGGTACGCGACCTGCCGGTGGATGCGCCCAAGCCCAAGATCCTCAAGCTGAAGTTCGTCATGTGGCTGTCACTGGCCGCCGCCATACTGGTCAAGGGGCCCGTGCCGGCCATGGTCTTCGGCAGCGCTATCCTGGCCTTGTGGGCACTGGATCGCCGCATTGGATGGGCAAGGCATCTCGGCTGGTTGTCTGGCCTGATCCTTGTCGCATTGATCTGCGGACCGTGGGCCATAGCCATTACCGTCACGACCGACGGCGCCTTCTGGGCCTCGTCGATCGGCGGCGACCTGAAGGACAAGCTCGACAGCGGCTCCGAAGGCCATTTCGGCCTGCCCGGCTATCATCTGCTACTGCTGAGTGCGACCCTGTTCCCCGCCAGCTGGCTGTTCGGCGGCGCCATCCAGACCGCAATCCAGCGCTGGAAGGAACCGGCCGTGCGCTTCGCCATCGCGTGGTTCGTCCCAAGCTTCTTGATCTTCGAACTGATGCCGACCAAGTTGCCGCATTACCCGCTGCCGGTTTTCGCGGCCGTCGCCTGGCTGTGCGCCGTCTCGCTGGGCGTGCCGCTGAAACGCTGGGCCCAGGTCGTCAACTGGGTCTGCGGCCTTCTGGGCGGCGTGATTTTTACCGCCATCGTCATCTATGCCCAACGCGAATGGGGCAGCCCTCCAACCTTCATCCTGGCGCTGCTGACCGCCATAGGCGCCCTCGTCGTAGGCCCGTTTGCCGGCTGGCTCCTGTGGCGCAAACATCAGCGTTACGGATTCGGCTTCCTGCTGGCGGCGGGTGTGGTCTGCCACCTGGGTCTGTTCAGCCTGGCGGCGTCGCTCAAGCCCCTGTGGATGTCGCGCCAGATGGAACAGGCACTGACGGCCGCACAGCTCGACCCACGCCTGGGTAAGGCGCCCGGGCCTGTCGCCACGCTCGGTTTCGCCGAGCCCAGCTTTGTTTTCGCCATGGGAACGCGTACCCGGCTATGCAATGAGGATGCTTCCTGCGCCGTCCAGGCAGTGATTGACGGCCGGCCGGTCTTTGTGGAATCCCGTCAGGAGCAGGCTTTCCAGGATGCCGCGCGCGCCGCCGGCATCACGCCGCGCAAGGTCACCCAGGTGAGCGGCCACAACTACAATGGCCACGACGAAGTTCTGACCCTCTATCGCAACCCACCTCAGCTCGACACGACAGGCCAGGACCGATAGAGCGATATGCCCAAAAAGTGTGTAGCGGTTTTTGGCTGAATATCGCGACAAAACAAAAGCTGGAGCATGATGGCAGTTCGACCTGAACGCATCATGCTCCAGCGGACTATTCCGCCGTCACCTCGTCTTCGTCGCGAAGGCGTGGACGGAATGACGCGCGTGCGACTGAAACACTCAGAATGAACGGACTTAAGGCCAGGACGTAGATCTTGCGCCACAGCGTATTGGCGCGCTTGCGGAAGTAGTAGACCAGTCCGACGCCCTTGTTCCACTCCACGAACACGGGCTCCGCGCGCGACGTCTGGCCCTCATGGATCACTTCGGCCCTGGGATGGAACAGCACGGTCCCGCCCATCTGCCGCGCGCGCCAGCACAAATCGACGTCTTCGACGTGCAGGAAGAAACGGGCATCGAACCCTTTCAATCGGGCGAAGTCACGACGTGAGACGATGAAGCACGCGCCCGAAATGGTCGGAACCGAAATCGGCGCATCTGGCAGCACCTCATCCTCCAGATGTATCTCGTATTTGCGAAGTCCCTTAAAAATCCGGCTAAGATGCAGCAGGCTGACCAAGGTGGTGACAGGCGTGACGTCGCCCCGCCGGGCGCCACGCTGTTCGGTCAGGTCTGGATTGAGCAACCGCGCGCCGACAATACAGGGCGAAGGCTGTCCTCGGGCGGCCTCGACCAGCCGATCGATGCAGCCTGCCTGCAACTGGGCATCCGGGTTGAGAAAGACCAGCCATGGCTGAGTGGCGAGGTGGGCGCCAAGGTTTGCCGCCTTGGCAAAACCGATATTCCCCTGCCCCTGCACGAGAAGGATATGATCGTAGGCTTCGCTGAGATTCTGCAGCCGCCTGGCCATGGCCGGAGGCGAGCCGTTATCGATGATGATGAACTGCTCGACGCGCTCGTCTTTCAGCACAGCCTCGATGCTTTCGAACAGGATCTTGCCGGTGTGATAGACAATCATGATCACCGTCACGCCACCGGCGAGCCTGCTGACGGACGCCATGTCGAAGGTCGACATGAAGGCGCGCGCCTCTTCGGACTGCAGCTTTCGCAGGGCAAGCCGTTCGGCTACGGCAGAAGGCAGGTTGTGATTCATGACAAGGCTCCCCCCTATGTCATTGGTTCTAAAGCCACAGGCTCCTCGGTAGGCGAGAAGTGTGATCTATCCTTGTCGTCGCGCAAATCCGGCGGCAATGCGTCATTGCGTAAACGCTCTGCTGCATCATAAAGATTCAATATGGTTTGCCCGTCCCCTCCAAGGAACCGTAGCGCAACCTCGCCGGTTTCGGCTTCCTTGCGGCCAACGACCGCAATCACCGGCACCTTCTTTACCGAGTGCTCACGCACCTTATAGTTGATCTTCTCATTACGCAAATCGGTTTCCACTCTTAAGCCCCGCGCACGGAATTCCGCGGCGACCTTTTCGGCGTAATCATTGGCGTCAGAGGTGATCGGCGCAACAACGACCTGCACCGGCGACAGCCAAAGCGGGAACTTGCCGCCATAGTTTTCAATCATGATGCCGATAAAGCGTTCGAATGACCCCAGGATCGCACGATGCAGCATGACCGGACGCTGGCGTGACCCGTCCTCGGCGACATATTCGGCGTCCAGGCGTTCCGGCAGGACGTAGTCGAGCTGCAGCGTACCGCAGGTCCACTCGCGGCCGATGGCGTCCTTGACAATGAAGTCAAGCTTGGGGGCGTAAAACGCACCGTCGCCCTCGGCAATGACGGGTTCGACGCCGGCCTGCTTGGCGGCCTCGGCCAGCATGCCCTCGGCCTTGTCCCAGAACGCGTCACTGCCGGCGCGCGTCTCGGGGCGCGTCGCCAGGTTGATTCGTGCCGTTTCCATGCCGAGATCGCCATGGATTGTCTTGGTCAGGCGGACGAAGCGCGCCGTCTCGTCGACGATCTGGTCCTCACGGCAGAAGATGTGGGCGTCGTCCTGGGTGAAGCCGCGCACGCGCATCAGGCCGTGCAGCGAACCCGACGGCTCATAACGGTGGCAGGCCCCGAACTCGGCCATGCGGATCGGCAGTTCGCGATAGGAACGTAAGCCCACATTGAAGATCTGGACGTGGCCGGGACAGTTCATCGGCTTGAGCGACAGGGTTTCGCCTTCGACCGTCTCACAGACGAACATGTTCGGGCGATACTTCTCCCAGTGGCCGGACTTTTCCCAGAAGGACCGGTCGAGCACCTGCGGCGTCTTGACCTCGACATAGCCCGCGGCATCGAGACGCCGGCGCATATAGGCTTCGAGCGTCCGCCACAACTGCCAGCCATTGGGATGCCAGAAGACCATGCCCCGGCCCTCTTCCTGCATGTGGAACAGGTCCATCAGGCGGCCGAGCTTGCGGTGATCGCGCTTTTCCGCCTCTTCCAGACGCGTGACATAGGCTTCCAGTTCCGCCTCGGTCGTCCAGGCAGTGCCGTATATGCGCTGAAGCTGGGCGTTGCGGTGATCGCCGCGCCAGTAGGCGCCGGCCAGCTTGGTCAGCTTGAACGCCTTGCCGGTGAACTTCGACGACGGCAGGTGCGGCCCGCGGCACAGGTCCTTCCACTTATCGCCATGACGGTAGACGGTGATGGTTTCGGTGCCCGGCAGGTCACGGATGATCTCGGCCTTGTAGGTCTCGCCGATCTCTTCGAAGTGCCTGATGGCATCTTCGCGGTCCCAGACCTCGCGGACGATCTTTTCGTCGCGGTCGACAATCTCGCGCATCTTGGCTTCGATCCTGGGCAGGTCATCCAGGCTGAACGGCTCTTCGCGGGCAAAGTCGTAATAGAAGCCGTCCTCGATCGAAGGCCCAATCGTGACCTGGGTACCCGGGAACAGCTCCTGTACGGCTTCGGCCAGGATGTGCGCGGCGTCGTGGCGGATGACGTCCAGCGCTTCGGGAGCTTCGCGCGTCAGGATTTCCAGCTTGCCGCCGGTTTCCAGCGGACGGTCAAGGTCCAGCAACTCACCGTCGAGCTTGATCAGGACCGCCTTCTTTGCCAACGATTTCGACAGACTTTCGGCGATAGCCCTGCCTGTTGTTCCCGTTTCAAAGGTGCGAACGGCGCCATCGGGAAACGTCAAGTCTATCATATCTTCATCTTTCATTGGCGACCTGTAGCCCTTACCGCAGGCTTCATCGCTCAGGCAATTTATGGCTCAACGCACGGATGCTTCAGCCGTTGTGTCCCGCATTTCCGGGCGGGACGGGATCGTAGCCGTAACCGCCTCCCGGGCGGCACCGGCATATTCGCTTCACGCCCATCCATGATCCCGACATCGGACCGTGTTGGATAAGCGCATCCGCCATATATTCCGAACAGGTCGGCCGAAACCGGCAGGCCTGGCCGATATAGGGCGAAAGGGTGAGTTTGTAGGCTCTCAAAGCCCCGCGCACACACGTCTCATATAAAGCGGCCATCAGGTCTCAAATCATGAAACACCGGCAGGCGTCAAGCGACGCAAGCCACTTCTCGCACCTGCAACATAAAGATAAGCCTTGCCGGTTTGGCAAGTCAATTGCCGTTTTTAAGGCCGATTTTCCGCCGGACCATGTCAGACGGCAAAGCGCGCGTCCGCCCGGCCGATGGCGTCGCACGTCGCTTCCAGCGCCAGAAGCGTGGACGCATGACGCGCCGGATACGCCTTCACGCCGTTCAGGATTTGCAGATCGGCGAAACGTTGCGGAAACTGGGCGGTCTCGCCCTTCAGCGCGGCGCGTAAGGCGTCCCGCGCCGCGAATATGTCGGCGACCGGCGCGTCAACGACATGCTGGGACAATATGGCCGCCGCGGCCTGGCCCAGGGCGCAGGCCTGGACCTCCATGGCGAAGTCCGAGACCACATCATCGTCCAGCCGGACTTCGATATGGACCGTCGATCCGCACAGCCTGGCCACCCGGTCCGCTGCGCCTTGCGGGTTCTTGAGCCGGCCAAGGTGCTGCAGTTGCGTCGTGCGGCGCAGGATTTCGCGGGAATAAAGTTCGTCGATCATGCTGGATAGATGGGCGGAGAAAGGCAGAATAACAGGCGGCTTACTTCTGCTTTTTACGTCCCCACATATGCGGCATCTCGACGGCGCGCGGCGGCGGACCCAGATTGGGTTTTTGCGGCTCGGGCGGCGGCAGGTGCGCCCGGCGCTTGACCGGCGCCTCGGCATAGGCTTTTTCGGCCCTGTTTTTCACGGCGTCGGCGAAGCTTTCGAACCCGATCTTGAGGAATTTGCCGTAGCGGCGACCTTCGCGCTCCGACAGGAAGCCATCGAACAGGGCGCCGACCGAAAACGACGAGCCCGCCTCGGACAGGGCATCCATTTCAAAATAGCGAACCAGCCGGCCTTCGTAGAACTTCTTGGGGACGCTGATGTGGATGTGAGACAAAGGCTGCCAGTCGGCCAGCACGCCGTTGATTTCCCAGGTGCCGAGCCCTTCGTAATATTCTTCAAAGGCAATTGGCGCCCCGAAACTCATCTTGCCCGATGCCTTCTTGTGGATCGGGCTCCATTCCGGCCATTTTTCAATGTCGGCAATGACGTCATAGACATCATCGACGGGGGCTGCGACCCCGATGCGAAATTCGATCTTATAAGGCATTTACGCCCCCACCTTCAG
>CAMLLA010000028.1 GCA_946480525.1 uncultured Asticcacaulis sp.
ACGAGCAGGCCCGTCTCGAGGACATCCTCGGCAGCGCTGCGGCGCTCAAGCGCATGCGCAAGAGCCCTGTCGACAGCATCCTTCTGTCGGGTGCAGCGCCCGAAGTGGTCAACGACCTGCTCAACCAGGGAGAGGCGGCCGATACGATTGCCGGGCGGATCCCTGTTATCCTGTTCGGCGATCCTGGGGTCGATGAGAGCGCGCTCAAGCGCCTGTCGGCGCTTTACCCGGTCTCTACCGTGCATTCGACGGACCGGCTGCTGGACGTCCTGACCCTGCACCTGCACCGCCGTGTGGATACCTTGCCGGGTGAGGCGCAGGCGACGCTCAGCGACCTGCATGAGTCAAACAAGCTTCTGGTCGGCAAAAAGGTGCTGATCGTCGACGACGACGCGCGCAACATCTTCGCACTGACCAGCGTCCTCGAAGAGCATGAGATGAACATCGTTTCGGCCGACAATGGCCGTGATGCGATCAACATCCTGCTCGACGATCCGGATATCGACATCGTGCTGATGGACATCATGATGCCCGAAATGGATGGGATGGAAACGATTCAGGAAATCCGCAAGGTATCGCACCTCAAGAACCTGCCCATTGTCGCTGTTACGGCCAAGGCCATGAAGGGCGACCGTGAGAAGTGTATTGAGGCGGGCGCCTGGGACTACCTGTCCAAGCCCGTCGATTCCGAGCAGATGATCAAGGTCCTGCGCGCCTGGCTGCATCGCTAGACCGTAATGATTTCACGTGGAATCGTTCCGATCTAAGTTTTTGTTTTGTCGCGATATTTAAGACGAAAACTGCTTACACGTTTTCGTCATGTCGCTCTAGGTCGCCCATTGGAATATAATAATCATATGAGGAAGCCCAAGGCTATTGCCGCACCACAGGAGTCCGCCCAGGCGGAAGACGCCGTGCCGCGCGAGCAGATATTGCTGGTGGATGACCGCCCGGCCAACCTGATGGTCTACAGGACCATCCTGGAAGAGCTGGGCCAGACCCTGATCACCGCGTCGTCAGGTGAAGAAGCGCTGAAACTTGTGTTGAAGCACGACTTCGCGGTGATCCTTCTCGACGTCAACATGCCGACCATGAACGGCTTCGAGACCGCGAACCTGATCCGCAAGCGGCGCAAGTCGGCGTCGACGCCGATCATCTTCCTGACGGCCTTCAACGATGAGATGAACATTATCCAGGGCTATGCCTCAGGGGCCGTCGACTTCATGCCGACGCCCGTCATCCCCGAAGTGCTGATCGCCAAGGTACGCGTGTTCATCGAGCTGTCGCAGATGCGCAGGCAGGCCGCCATGCAGGCCGAGGAGCGCGCCCGGCGCAAGGCGGCCGAAGAGGCAGCCCAGAACTTTGCCTTCCTGGCGCGCGTCTCCGAAGGCCTGTCGCGGTCGCAGAGCCGCGGCGATTTCATGCGTGCCCTGGTCCGGCTGCCCGTGCCCGATCTGGCCGACGCGGCGCTGGTCTGGTTCAAGCGCGAAGGCCAGCCCGACCGCATCGAGTGGGCCGAAAGCGATGGCCGCATGACGGCCAGCCCGCCGGTGCTCGACCGGCTGGAGCCGTCGGTCAACCGCGCCATTACGGAAAACCGCCCGCTGTTGTTCAGTGACGTGGTCGGCGGCAAGCTGGCCTACGGACAGATACTGCCCCTGACGGTACAGGGGGAAACGCACGGCGTTCTGGTGCTGGGATCGCGCAATGTCCAGACCGAGATCAGCCCCCTGGCCAGCGATGTCGCCCACCGTGCCGGCGTCGCGCTGGAGAATGTCATGCTGATGGAGCGCATCCGCGAGGCAGACCGCCGCAAGGATGAGTTCCTGGGCATGCTGGCCCACGAACTGCGCAATCCGCTGGGGCCGATCGTTAATTGCCTGCAATTGCAGAAGATGCTGCCGCCCGGCGATCCGCGTGGAACCGCCATTCGCGATACCATGGACCGCCAGGTCAAGCATATGGGACGGCTGATCGACGACCTGCTGGATGCGACCCGGCTGGCGCACGGCAAGATATTGTTGCGGACGGAGCGCTGCGACCTCAACCAGATTGTTCGCCAGACGGCGGCCGACTACAAGAGCCTGACCGACGCCAATGGCGTTTTGCTGCGCGTCAATACGCCGGAGGAACCGGTATGGGTCGAAGGTGATCCAACGCGCCTGCTTCAGGTCGTCGGCAATCTGCTGCACAACGCCAACAAGTTCAGCCACGCCAACGGGGTTATCACGCTTGCCGTCGAAGGTAACGGGTCGACGGCGCGTGTCAGCGTATCCGATACCGGTATCGGCATCGATCCCAGCATGCTGGGCCAGGTGTTCGATGTCTTCCGCCAGGCGGAGCAGGGGCTTGACCGCTCACGCGGCGGTCTCGGCCTGGGGCTTGCCCTCGTCAAGGGCCTGGTGCATCTGCACAGCGGCTCGGTCGAGGCACGCAGTGAAGGCCTGAACCGTGGCGCCGAGTTTCGCATTACCCTGCCGCTGGCCGTGCCGGCGGAAGAGCCCGTCGCGCCGGCGCCCGCCGGCACCACCGCCGCCGAGCCGCTGCGCATCCTGCTGATCGAGGACAATGTCGATGCCGCCGAAAGCGCGCGCATGCTGCTGGGGCATGACGGCCACGAGATCGACATCGCGTTCGAGGCCGAAACCGGCTTACGCAAGGCGAGGGCCTTCCTGCCGGATGTGATCCTCTGTGATATCGGGCTGCCGGGGATGGACGGCTATCAGGTGATTCAGAAAATCCGCGAGGATGAGGATATCGGGGAAACCTATGTCGTCGCCTTGACGGGCTATGGCCGGGACGCCGACCGCAAGCGCGCGCTTGAGGCTGGCTTCAACCTGCACCTGACCAAACCGATCGACTGGGCGACGCTGACGGCGGCGCTCGGCAAGGCGGATATGCGCCGACGCCAGGCGCCGGATGCGATGACGGCTTAAGAGACCCCACCACCATCTGCTCCGCAGATGGTCCCCCTCCCCAAATCTATTGGATTTGGGGAGGCAAGAAGTACGGCAATACTCACTTCCCGTATCAGGACTGTCTCCTGCCTCCCCAAATCCAATAGATTTGGGGAGGGGGACCGCACGACGCGCGAAGCGCTAGATGCGGTGGTGGGGGCTTCTTTAATACCCGCCGATGATTGGCAGGATCTCGCCCGTAATGTAGCTCCCCGTTTGCGGCGAAGCCAGGAACACATAGGCCGGCGCGATTTCCTCGGGCTGGGCCGGGCGCTTCATCGGCACGGTTTCGCCGAAGTGCGCGACCTGAGGCGCTTCCTTGTCAGCCGGGTTCAGCGGCGTCCATACCGGGCCAGGCGCGACGCAATTCACCCGGATGCCCTTGGGGAGCAGATGGCCCGACAGCGAGCGGGTAAAGGCATGGATGCCGCCCTTGGTCATCGAATAATCGAGCAGTTCCTTCGAGCCCTGTATACCGGTGACCGAGCCGGTATTGATGATCGAGCCGCCGTAAGGGATATGCTTCGCCGCAGCCTGGGCCATGTTGAAATAGCCGTAGAGATTGGTCTTCAGCGTCTCGTCGAAATGCTCTGCGGTCAGATCTTCGAATGCCTTTACGTGCAGCTGGAAGGCGGCGTTGTTGACCAGGATGTCGAGCTTGCCCAGGGCGTCGACCGTCTTTTGTACCGCCGCGTAGGCGAAGGCGCGGTCGGAAACGTCGCCCGGGATAAGCACGCAGCGCCGGCCTTCGGCTTCGACGGCCGCCTTGGTCTCTTCCGCGTCCTGGTGTTCGTTCAGGTAGACGATCGCCACATCCGCGCCTTCGCGGGCGTACAGCACCGCCACGGCGCGGCCTATGCCGGAGTCGCCGCCGGTGATCAGCGCCACCTTGTCGAGCAGCTTATCCGAGCCCTTGTAATAGGGCGCGTCATACATTGGCTTGATGGCCAGATCCGCTTCGATGCCCGGCTTTTCGAGATGCTGGCCCGTCAGCGGCGGTTCGGGATACTTGCGGGCGCCGGCCTGCATGGCGCCCTCTTCGCCATCTTTCGGTTTGCCGCTTTCGCGTTGTGCAAGGTCGTCCTGGATGCGGCGTTGGTCTTCGGCGGTCGAGTCCGCCTGTTGTCGATAGTCGAGCGGGGTCATGATGTGTCCTGGAATGCGCCCCGTAGCCGCTGCCGACTTAAACCGCAATGAGGATCAATTTTCGATACGCCCGTGCTACTCAGCGGGTATCCTCAGCGCTTCCAGAACCTTCGCAGGCAGTGCCTGGCGCGTCTTGAAGATGTCGGCCCACGGGTCATGGCCGCGTCCTTTCAAAATATCGACGGCCGTGCGGATAGTGAAGCGGGATGGCGTAAGGTCTGGTCCCAGATCCTCCCATTCGACCGGCATGGCAACAGTTGCTCCTGGCCGCGCGCGCAATGAGTAGGCGGAAACCGCCGTGGCGGTATGATCATTGCGCAGATAGTCGACGAAGATCTTGCCCTTGCGCGCCGCCTTGGACGCCGTCGCGATATAGCGACTGGGATTGTCGTGCGCCATCGACTGGGCCACGGCGCGGGTAAAGGCCTTGATGGCGTCCCAGTGGAATTTTGGCTTGATTGGCACGACCACGTGCAGGCCCTTGCCGCCGGTGGTCTTCAAAAAGCTTTTCAATCCGAACTCCTGCATGCGCGCACGCACCTCGGCGGCGCCGTCGACAACATCCTTCCAGGTCGTTTCCGGATCGGGATCGAGATCGAAGATCATGCGGTCGGGCCGGTCGGGTTCATAGGCCTTGCAGCCCCACGGGTGAATTTCCATCACACCCCACTGCGCCAGGCTGATCAGGCCATGAATGTCGTCGATCATGACGTATTCTTCGTTGCGGCCGTTGACCTCGATGCCGGTATCGTGGACGTGCTCGACGCGGCCCTGGCTCAGGTGGCGCTGGAAGAAACATTGCTCGCCGATACCTTCCGGACATCGGATCATAGAGATGGGCCGGTTGACGATGTGGGGAAGGATGTGGTTGGCGACGGCGTGGTAGTATTCCGCCACCTCCAGCTTGGTAATGCCTTCGTCTGGATAGACGACGCGGTCCGGGTGGGTGATGGTAATGCCGCCGACGTCGGCGCCCTTGGTTTTCTTAGATGTCATGACACGTGTCCCGGCAGGGGGTTGCTTTTCGACCGCTTCGGTATGGATGGCCCTGTCGCGTCCGACTTCGCGCGCGGGTTTGTCTTCGCGCAGGCCCTGGAAGGATGGATGACGCAGCCGGCCGTCCGGCGTCCATTCGGTAAATTCGATCTCGCAGACCAGCTTCGGCGTAACGTAGCGCGCCTCGCGGCGGACTTCGGGCGGCACGACGGTAAAGGCGCCTGTCTTTGATTTTTCCAGCGCAAGGTCGTTCAGCCTCTGCCTCAGGTCCATCGAGTCGTCGAGATTGAACCCGGTGCCGCACTTGCCGGCGTAGATGAATTCGCCCTTGTCGTAATAGCCAAGCAATATGGCGCCAACGCCGCGATGAGCGTGGGTGGGTTCGGTGAAGCCGCCGATGACGAATTCCTGGCGCTTGTGGCACTTGGTCTTGAGCCACGACTTGCCGCGGCCGCGCGTGTAAGGCGCATCGGCGCGCTTCGAAATCAGCCCCTCCATGCCGATCCCGCAAACCTGGTGCAGAAAGGCTTCGTCGCGGTCGGTGAAGTGTTCGCTGTAGATGATGCGCCCATCGGTATCCGCGCCTTGCAAAAGGGCCTGCAGGCGGCTTTTGCGTTCGAGCAGCGGAAGCCCCGTGAGGTCTTCGCCGTCCAGATGCAGAAGGTCGAAGGCATAGTATTGCAGCGGCGCATCGGACTTCTCTTCACCCAGCACGGCCTGCAATGTCTTGAAACTATGGCTGCCATCGGGATTGGCGGCGACGATCTCGCCGTCGATAATGGCCGACTGCACGCCAAGCCGGTCGAACAGGCGGGGCAGGGGCGGGAAGCGGTGCGACCAGTCCAGCCCTTTTCGCGTCAGCAACCTCACCCCGTCACTATCGATAAGGACCTGGACGCGATAACCATCGAACTTCAGCTCGTGGACCCAGTTGCCGCCCGCCGGCATGGCGTCGGCAAGCGTAGCCAGTTCGGGTTCGATGAAACTGAGTTGGCCGGACCTATTCAGGCCATTCTTACTCAGGTCTGGCGATGCGGGCTTTTTTTTTGAGCCAGTGGGCTTCGGCTTTTTCTTTTCCGCGTGACCCGAGTGCCATTCGTTGTCGCCCTTGGCGATCTCCTCCATCGACCGGCCGCTGACGATGCTGGAGCCCTGCGTCTCCAGCCAGGCCTCGGCATCGTCTTCGTTCGACACGTCGTCACGGTGCTTGATCAGCAGCCAGTTCGAGCGGCCGCGATCCTCGGGGCGGCTGCGCATCCGCGCCAGTACCCATTCTCCGTTCAGGCGCTCACCGTGCAGGCGGAATTTCAGGTCGCCCTTTTCCAGGCCTTCATGCGGATCGCCGACAGGCTCCCACGTGCCCTGGTCCCACAGCATGACGGTGCCGCCGCCGTATTCGCCCTTTGGGATGGTGCCTTCGAAGTCGCCATAGTCGACGGGGTGGTCTTCGGTCTGGACGGCCAGCCGCTTGTCGGCCGGATTGAAGCTGGGGCCGCGCGTGACGGCCCAGGATTTCAGTACGCCGTCGAGCTCAAGCCGAAAGTCGTAGTGCAGGCGTGTCGCGGCGTGCTTCTGGATCAGGTAGCGAAACCCGCCGGGCTTCGCGACCTTGCCTTCGGGCTCGGCCGTTTTCGAAAAGTCGCGCTTGGCGTTGTATTTTGCCAAACCACTTTGATGGCCACCCTGATCCGGCATGGCTCAGCTCGCTTTCTTGCGGGGCGCAGTCTTCTTACGGGCTGCGGGTTTGGCCGCCTTGCGCGGTTTGCGCTCGATCGATTTTGTTGATTTTGCGCTGGTGTCCTTGCGCGGCGCCGGCGCTTCCTCGGCCAGACTCTTGCGCAGGGCGTCCATCAGGTTGACGACCTTTGGAGTCGGAATGTCTTCTTCCAGTGCGACCGGCTCGCGGTTTTCGATCTTGGCTTCGATCAGTTCCTTCAACGCCTCGCGGTAGTGGTCGTGAAACTGGCCGGGATCGAACTTCGCCGTCTTGCGCGTAATCAGTTCGCGCGCCAGGTCCAGTTCCTCGCTATCGTGTTTCGATGTGCGGATGTCCTCGAAATAAGGGTCCTCGTCGCGGACCTCGTCCTCATAGCGCAGGGTCATCAGCACCATGCCCGACCCATACGCCTTGATGGCGCACAGCCGTTCGCGTCCGGCAATGGACAGCTGCCCGATGGCCATTTTCCTGGTAGAGCGCAATGCGTCGCGGATCAGTGAGAAGGTCTGCTCGTCGCCGCTTTTTGACGGCGCGACAAAATAGGGGCTGTCGAAATACACATCGTCGACCTCGTCGATGCCGACGAACTGCTTGATGTCGAGCGTCTTGCTGGAGGGAATCTTGAGGTCCTTGATCTCGTCGGGTTCGATCAGGACGTACTGCCCCTTTTCGACCTCATAGCCCTTGATGATGTCTTCGCGGTCGACCTCTTCGCCGTCATCGGTCACGTTCATGTGGCGAACCCGTTCGCCGCTGTCCCGGTCGATTTCGTGCAGGGGAAAGCTGCGGGCGCGATTGATGGCCGAATAGATGCTGACGCTAAGCGAAACCAGCGACATGCGCAGATTACCGGTCCAGTATGGGCGCGTGGCCATGGGCGAACTCCTGGGAGGAAAACTGCCGCAAGACTGCCATTTGAGCCGCTAAAGAATCGACGCCGGACGTCTGATGCAAGGTAAAGAAGGGGTTAGCTGGGAGGGGGCAGATGTCAGGATGCCTGTTTCCCAAAAGACACGTCACGAAACCTTGGGAAAATTGACATGGCTTCGTCAGGAAAGGTTGAGCCTGGTGTCATGAAGTGCCGCTAGCTGGCTGGCCTCGTGGATCACTCCGATCCGTGGGGATATATCATGAAATTCGCACTGCTTTCCGGCGTTGCCGCGCTTGCTCTCCTCAATGCGGGCATGGCCTGCGCCCAGGACACCACAGTTGCCGCCGAAGCCGCGCCCTACGCTGCTGAGGCTTCTGAAATCATCGTTCTCGGCCACGGCCAGAGCCGCCAGACCCAGACCGTCAAGGCGACGGACATGGCCGATGCCGCGCCGGGCACCAGCCCGCTCAAGGTGCTGAACAAGCTGCCGGGCGTCAGCTTCCAGTCGTCGGACCCGTTCGGCGCCTACGAATGGTCAACCCGCATCTCGATCCGCGGTTTCAACCAGAACCAGCTCGGCTTTACACTCGACGGCGTCACCCTGGGTGACATGTCCTATGGCAATTATAACGGTCTGCACGTTTCGCGCGCCATCATCAACGAAGACATCGCGCGCATCGAAATGGCCCAGGGCGCAGGCTCGCTCGACTCGGCGACCTCCTCGAACCTGGGCGGTACGCTCAAGTTCGTGTCGCGCACGCCTTCGCAGGACATGGGCGGTGAACTGGCCGCCACCGCGGGTTCGGACAGCATGCACCGTCTCTACGGCCGCTTTGAAACCGGCGCGATCGAGTCTCTGAACGGCCTGCGCGGCTTCGTGTCGGTCGTCGACCAGAAGGCCGAGAAGTGGAAGGGCGCCGGCGACCAGAAGGCGTTCCAGGCCGACACGAAGTGGGTCCTGCCGGTCGGCGAAGGCAATCTGACGGGTTTCGTCAACCACTCCGAACGCCGCGAACAGGACTATCAGGACCTGTCGTTCGAAATGATCGACCGCCTGGGCTATGACTGGGACAACTTCCAGCCGAACTGGGCGCTGGCCAACCAGGTTGCCGCCGCCTATCAGCAGGGCACAGCCATGCCAGCCGGCATCGGCACGGTCGATGACGCCTACTACTATGGTGCCGGCGTGCGCGACGACACCCTGTCGGGCCTGAAGTTCGAAACGCCACTGTCGGACCGGGTCAACGTGTCGGCCCAGATCTACCACCATCAGAACGAAGGCCAGGGCCTGTGGGTCACGCCGTACCTGCCGTCGCCGGGCGTCAGCTACTCGCCCTTCTATAACGCCGCCTCGCCATCGGCCGACGACGCCTATGTGTCGATCCGCACGACCGAGTACGACATCGACCGCACCGGATTTATCGGCGGCATCGACTTCGACCTGGGCGCGCACAAGCTGTCGGCCGGCCTGTGGGTCGAGGACAATGACTTCAACCAGGCGCGCCGCTTCTACGGCGAAACGCGCAATGCGCCGCACCGCGACAGCCTGGGCTTCCAGGAAAACCCCTTCTACACCCAGTGGGAATACGCCTTCACCACCAAGACGACGCAAGGCTATGTCCAGGACGTCTGGACGGTCAGCGAGGCCTTCAAGATCAATTACGGCTTCAAGGCCCTGAGCGTCGAAAACACGGTGAAGCAGGTCGTCGGCGGCACCATCGCGGCCGAGCTGAAGTCGGAAGACAGCTTCCTGCCGCAGATCGGCGCCGTCTATAAGCTCGGCGATGGCTACGAACTGTTCGGTTCGTACAGCGAGAACATGAACGCCTATGTTTCGGCGGCGACCTCGGGCCCGTTCAGCTCGCAGTCGCAGGTCAATATCGACTATGTCCGCACCAACCTGAAGCCGGAAGAGTCCAAGACGCTGGAAGGCGGCCTGCGCCTGCGCACCGATCGCTTCCAGGGCGTTGCCGCCCTGTATGCGGTCGACTTCGACAACCGTATCCTGGCGGTTGCGCAAGGCTCGGGCATCGTCGGCAACGCGCCGGTCCTGTCCAACGTCGGTGGTGTTGAGACGCGCGGTGTCGAGCTGGCCGGCACCTATCGCTTTACGCAGCAATGGCAGCTCTACGCCGCCTACAGCTTCAACGACTCGACCTACCGCGACAACGTCGTAGCGGCTGACGGCTCGATCAAGGCGAACACCAAGGGCAAGACGGTCGTCAATACGCCGAAGAACCTGCTGAAGACCGAACTCAGCTTCGACAACGATGCCCTGTTCGGCACGCTGTCGCTCAACCACACGGGCGAGCGCTACTACACCTACGAGAACATCGGCGGCCTGGTCGAGGCCACGAACATCGCCGACCTGACCGTCGGTTATCGCTTCGTCGACCTGGGCCTGACGCTGCAGCTGAACGTTACCAACCTGACCGACGAAGAGCACATCTCGACCATCGGCTCGAACGGCTTCACCAACAACGATACGGCCGGCACTTCGCAGACCATCCTGACCGGCGCGCCGCGTCAGGTCTTCCTGTCGCTGCGTAAGAAGTTCTAAGCGTAAAAATCCCAGCCTGAAGCCAGCCGGATCTAGCCGTCCGGCTGGCTTTATCTATTATGAGAGGGCACCATGAACCGCCGCCAACTGCTGACCGCCGGAGCTGCCGCCCTGACAAGTTTAACGTCTTTGGCTGCCAGACATGGCATCGCTGCCGAAAAGCCCAGGCCGCTGGTCTTCGCGCACCGCGGTGCGTCGGGCTACCTGCCTGAGCACACGCTTCCGGCCTATGAGATGGCGATCAGGATGGGCGCCGACTATATCGAACCCGATGTGGTTTCAACCAAGGATGGCGTGCTGGTCGTCCGTCACGATCCGGTGCTGACGGATTCCACCGATATCCTGAAACACCCTGAATTCGCCGATCGCAAGCGCACGGTAAAGCTCAAGGGCTTCGAGATCTCCGACTTCTTCGTAAGCGATTTTACCCTGGCTGAACTGAAGACCTTGCGCGCCACTCAGATGTTTGCCGACCGTGACCATAGCCACGACGGCAAGTACGAGATCCCGACGCTTCAGGAGGTGATTGATCTGGCCCAGGCGCGCTCACGCGACACTGGCCGCATCATCGGCATCGTCCCCGAAATCAAGTTCCCGACCCTGCACCGCGATATCGGCCTGGCCATAGAGGAAAAGCTGGTCGTCATGCTCGACCGCGCCGGGCTTAACCACGTCCTCGCCGGTGATCATACAGTCGTTCGAACAGGCCAATCTCAAACATTTGCGCAAACTTACGCCTGTGCGCCTGCTGCAGCTGATCAGCGGCAGCGACATCGATTCCGCCGGCAATGTCGTCCTGAAGGCGCCAGACGACAAGCCCTATGACTGGGCGGTGTCGGGCCGCGGCGGCACCTATGCCGACCTGCTGACCACCGAAGGCCTCAGGGAGGTCGCCACCTATGCCGACTTTGTCTCGCCGTGGAAGCGCTGGCTGATGGCGCCCACTGGCGGCGAAATGGTCCGCCGGCCCGAAATCGTCGCCAACGCTCACGCAGCCGGCTTGAAGGTCATCACCTGGACGCTGCGTAACGACAGGCTCGACGCCTATTATGACGGCGACACGGCGCAGGAATATCTCGACCTTTTCGGCATGGGCGTTGACGGCGTCTTCAGCGACTTTGCCGACACGGCGGTGGCTGCGCGCAATCGTTTCGCAAGCCGGTAACCTTCCCGTCGCACCCCTGTCATCAAAGCGGTCTAAGCGCACGTTAGACATCAGCTATCCCCACAAGGGAGACCGCCCATGCCTATCAGCCGCCGCCACGCCCTAATGGCCCTTGGCAGTACCTCCGCCATTCCTGCCTTCGGCGGCTCAAAGACTGCGCCCGGCACTGGCGTTCGTTACGACCACGGCGTCGCATCGGGCGACCCGCTTGTTGACCGCGTCATCCTGTGGACGCGGATCAGCGGTCTTGGCAAGGCTACCGAAGTCACTTGGCAGATCTCGGCGGACGACAGTTTCGCCGAACCTGTGGCGCAGGGCCGTTTCACGACGGATGCCGAGCGCGATTATACGGTCAAGATCGACGCCGCCGGTCTCGAGCCCGCCACCGACTATGTCTACCGCTTTGTCTGCAAGGGCGTGACGTCGCCCACAGGCCGGACGCGGACCTTACCGGAACAGACCGATGAGGTCGTGCTGGCGGTCGCTTCGTGCTCGCTTTATCCTAACGGTTACTTCAACGCGTACCGCGCCATCGCCGATATGGATCGCCTCGACGCCGTCGTGCACCTTGGCGACTATATCTACGAATATGGCGCAGGCCCCGACGACTACGGCATGGGCAATGGCCGGACGCTCGGCCGCGCGCCGCAACCGGTCTACGAGATCCTCTCCTTAAGCGATTACCGTACGCGCCACGCACAGTACAAGGCCGATCCCGACCTTCAGGCGGCGCATGCCCGCGCGGCATGGATATGCGTCTTCGATGATCACGAGATTACCAACAATCCGTGGACCGGCGGTGCCCAGAACCATAATCCGGGCGAGGGCGATTGGTGGGCGCGCAAGGCGGCCGCGCTCAAGGCTTATCGCGAATGGATGCCGATCCGCGACGCTGCGCCGGGCCAACTGGCAGAAACCATCTATCGCAGCTTCCGCTTCGGCCAGGTCGCCGAACTGGTGATGATGGAGACACGACTTCTGGCTCGCACCAAGCAGCTTGAGTTCGAGGATATCCAGGTCGTCGATGGTCAGCCTGACTATGCCGGCTTCCGGGTGAAACTGAACGATCCGGCGCGCGAACTGCTGGGCGCGACACAGCGCCAGTGGCTGGGCGACACGCTAAAGGCCTCGACAGCCTCCGGCGTACGCTGGCAGATACTGGGCAGCCAGATGATCATGGCCCGGGCCCCGGGCCCCGACCTGATCGGCGTAATGGGGCAGGACCGTGTGGCAACCCTGCTGGCGGCGTTGCCGGAAGGCTTGCGCGAGAAAGTCGGTGTGATGGCGGGCCTGTTCACCAGGAACATCGCCCTGCCGCTCAATCTCGACGCCTGGGATGGCTATCCTGCTGAGCGCGAGCGCCTTTACGATCTGATCAAGGGGGCAGGGGCGCGCACGATCGTAGTTTCAGGCGACAGCCACACGGCCTGGGCCAACGAACTGAACGACGCCTCGGCGCGGCGCGTGGCCGTCGAGTTCGGCGTGACTTCGATCACCAGCCCGACGCGCTATCTCGACAGTTGGCTGCCGGATCTGCAGCTGGCCGCGACCATGGCTAAGCAGAACCCGGAAATCGTCGCTGCGGATGACGGCCACAATGGCTTTCTGCGCCTGACCCTTACGAACGATGGTGCGACCGGCGAATGGATGGGTGTCAGCACCCTTCTGTCGCGAGAGTTTACCAGCAAGGTGGTAGCAAAGTTCGACGTTACCCAGGTGAACGATACGTTGGGGCTGACCGCTATCTAAAATTACGGGATGGCAGGGATTTATGACTATGGAAGGATATCAGAATAAAGGCCATGCCTGGTAACTGGCGGCGGCTCATATTCCCTACACCCTTTTCTAGCCTCTTAAGGTTCTCGATCGGTCCGACGTGCCGGGTAAAATGGTGTCGATGACGGGCAGAAAGCCTTCTAATTCTTTTTTGTCGATCCAACCAATTGCTTTCAAACCAAGCATTTGTTCAAAATGGGCATTTCCTTCAGACGTAACGATGAGGGGAGGCTTCTTGCTGTTTGTCTGCCAGTAAATAAGCGGGTTATTCTCGCAGCCCGAATTGATGCGAGCAATGCGCGTAAGGCACGCAGCTTTGCTCGATTTTTGCAGCCCCATTTCGATCAGTTTATCGTAAATGTCCTCTTTGCAGGTCTTGATGTTAGGCCTGGACTTTATGAACGCATAAACAAAAAGCAAAAATTCGCCATTCGATAAATTACGAGGCACGTTGTTGATCGCCACGCCCTCGTTGGCTCGCTCGCCGAACGTGGTTTCTGTTCTTGCAGGTTCCGCAGTGTCATTGGAAGGGGAAATTCGTGCGGCTTCCTTACCCTTATCTACCTTCCTTTGCAGCCGGTTGATAACAGTTTGCATGGTGGCTGGGTTTGACAGGCATGCGATGTCAACAGCTGTCTCGATCTCATCGAGGGCCGCTAACACTATTGCGACGGCGTCATCTGGATTACTATCCCGCGCCAAACCACAGTCCCCCAAAATTTTACATTTTGTTAACCGCACCTCCCGTATTGAAAGGTGAGTTGAAGGCAATTTGTATCGGGAAACGGGTTCGCACGGAGGCGAACTCTACCTTACACAGCTTAGCAGCCCGCCAACTGAAGCGTACACTACTACACATAACAATACTCTGCCAACTGATGATTCTCTTGGTGGAGCGTTCGTGTGTCAACATTACATCACTGAACTATGTGTATGCACACATCGCAACGATGGAATTTAGCAAGATGTCACAGCACGTGACATGCACAAAATTACTATTTATTTCAATGATTTATTGATTAAATTAATAGACTGGTCCACTACGTTAGAGGCTCCGGTCATGACAGTTTCATCTTGGTTGCGCACGCAACTCGCTGGTCAGGTTTTTCAAAATTTTGTTGTCGGCGCGATCTGTACGGTTGCAACGGCTGTGGGAATGACGGCCTCCAAAGCCGCTGTCACGCTTGTCGGCGGATGTCCGGAGCGCGTAGTTGCGGCTGTCGCGCGCGGTGAGGCCGAGTTGGTATACGGGCACACCGAAGCTGCCCAAGAAATCGTCGTTGACGTTCTGGTTCAGGAACCGAAATGTGCCTGTACGAATTCCTTGGCAGCGGCTGTTGCCGCGCAACGGCTGCGCGAATTGCCTCTCGGGACGGGCGCAGACGAACGGACTGCACTAAGAAAGGCGTGCTATTTTCACGCCGACTACACGATTAAACTGAGTGTCATCGCTCCTCGCGCCGTCGGTCTGCTTACTGCCTGCGCTGCAGATGGGGCGAAGAATTTCGCCGCCCTTCCGGTCGAAAAAACAGTACGCCATAGAAATGCTGAAGCCGCTGCTAAACAAAGGTGGTGACTGTGAGCAGTTATTGGGGTGCTCAGACATTGAGCTGCCGGGCGCGCACTGGGTGTGGTACGCGCCCTGGCGCTGGCCGAACGGTAGACGCCTTATACCGGTCAGGCCTGGACAAGCGATTTGAGCTGGTCGACCGACACGGAAACAGCCGGCGCGAAGGCGGAGGTTCCCATATAACCGATCAGGCTGACGATAAGATTCTGGCTGACGGCGTTGTTCGCCGTCTCGCCCTCGATCGGGAAGCCGCATACGATAATGCGGCCCTTGCCAACGGCGAGCTCGACGATCAGGCCCAACGGACGCGCCGTAAACCAGTCATCGATAATACGCACGATTGGCTTCACGCCCGGCGGCAACAGGTCGAGGCGTAATGCCCCCGCTTTTTGCAGAGGGTACCACCATTGCCAGTTGCTGTGACCGTCGGTCGGAAACCCGCCAAGCGCGGGATGCTCTGGGTCGCAGAGAACGCCAAGAGTAGTCGGGGCCTGCTGGTTCGTCCACAACGTGTTCCAGAATATGCTGGAAAACCCAAGTTGGACCGGATGCTTGGCATGGTTGGTGACCTTGTCGCCCGCAACACCCAGCAGCACATCGCCCCCGGATTTCAGGTGATCGAGCAGGGCGCCGTCGATGTGGCCCGCCAGCCTGACCTTGGAAGGCAAGGTTTTTGCCGGCAGACGCGGGTAGATCCACAGGTCCCAGTCGTTCTCGCCCACGATGTTACCCTGCGAAGCCACCTGCACGACCAGCCGGGCAGCGGACGCGTTAGTGGACGACAGTGCCGGGGCGGCTTCCAGATCGAGGGGCTGATTGCCAAGTGGCAGCGCCACATTGGAAAAGGTGCCTTTGGCCAGTACTTGGCCGGAGTGCGCCACGACGGACCATGTGATTGTCGCGTCCGCAAGCGGCGCCGCTCCGAAGTTCGCCACATCGACCGTGAACGGCAGGTTTTCGCCGGAATGTACGACCCGCGTCTTCAGGCGTGCGAGGGGGACGACCGGACTGCAAAAGCGGCGATATTCCGTTGGCGAGATATAGCCCTTGTCATCCCAGAATGGATCAAGCACACCGACCAGCGCGGTGCCCTGCCCCGGAAAGTCCTGCAGGCCGAGCAGTTGAAAACCACCCATGCCAGGTGTCCGCAAGGCGCTTTCGATGTCTTCCTTGTAGCATAGCACCTGCAATCGGCCCGACGCGTAAAGGAATTCCGGCGCCAGATCCAGCAGTCCGCTTTCTCGCAAACGGTCGCGGAAAATCTCGAAATTCTTCGGTTTCAGGTATCCGGTATATTTGCGGATCTCGGCGAGATTGGGATAGACGCACCACTGGCCGATCTCGTGGCTGATGACCGGGACGGCGTACTTGCTGACGAACGCGCGATAGTCCGTGACCGTTTCGGGCGGCTTGCTGTTGATGCGCGACTTCAGGCCTTCACCCCACCCCTGGACGCGCGGCGTCGGCGTATTGTGGTACTGGTTGTCCTCGATGATCGGCCAGCCGGCGCCCGACGTCCATAACCGCCGGCTGTCCTTTTCCCTGTAATGCCGAACATAGGTGGCCAGGAAGGCGTCGCGCTGTGGCTCACCGGCCTTTCCGCCGCCGCCCGGCTCATTGCCATGGGTCATCAGGACGAAGGACGGATGATTGCCATGGGCGGCAAGAATGCGGTCGCTTTCTTCGTATACCCAGCGATCGACAGGCTTGCCGATGCCGATGGCCGCGGACTGATTGGCCCACATGGTCTCGACCTGCAGATAGATGCCGGCTTCGTCGGCGGCGTCAAAGGCGGCTTCGGGTGGGCAATAGCTGTGGAAGCGCAGGTGGTTGAGGCCGTAGTCCTTTACCCGCCCCATGATCCTGCGCCAGGCGCCGATGTCGGTCGGGGGATGGCCTGTGTTGGGGAATATGCAGCAATCGAGCGCGCCACGGAGCATGACCGGACGCCCGTTGAGTCCGAAGCCTTGCGGCGACCCGGTGAATGCGCGCCAGCCAAAGCGCCCGTGCCATTCCGCGCCGTTCGACAGGGATACGGACACACCATGCAGGACGGGGCTGAACTCATCCCAGGGCCGCAAAGCGTTCCCATTGGCCGGATCAACGACAACCGCTGCTTCAAACGCGCCGCCCCTGGCGTCCCAGGTAACAGGCGCCCTGGTCACCTTGCCGGCGAATGCGATCTGCGCCGTTCCTTTTCCGGCCTTGCCGCTGACATTGCCGATGCGGCCTTTGACACGCAGGGTGCGATCGGACAGGGCGGGGTACAGGTCGACGCCTTCGATCCAGACAGGCTCGTGGGCGCGCAGTTCGATCCGGCCGGCAATGCCGTTCCAGTTGCCTTGGGTGTGATCCGTAACGCCGTGACCGTTGTGGCCGATCTCGACGATCATGCGGTTGTCGACGCGGACTGTAAGGCGGTGAACGCCGGGCGTCAGTACGCCCAGGTCGTAGTGATGCGGAACATGAAGCGCATCGTTGCGGCCACAGGCCCGGTCGTCGACCCATACGCGTGTTTCCCAATGGGGACGTTCCAGAAACAGCTCGACGGGTTTTCCCTGCCAGGAAGCCGGAACGTCGATATCGCGCTGGTACCACGCCGGTCCGCGAT
>CAMLLA010000029.1 GCA_946480525.1 uncultured Asticcacaulis sp.
GGCGTCGGTGATATCGACCCCGCCACCGGGCGTGCCTTGCGCCCCGGCGAAGTCTCCGAAGCCGACCTACAGGCCGCCTTCGACGCCGCCGATGGCCCTGCTGCCGGTTCCGGCCTTCAGCCAGGCGACATCGACCCCGCCACGGGCCGCGCCCTGCGCCCGGGCGAAGTCTCCGAAGCCGACCTCGAAGCGGCGTTTGTCGCCGCCGAGGCGCCGGACTGGATGAACGAGCCCGTCACCGAAGTCGTCGACACCAAGCCCGAGCCCGTTGCCGAGGTCGTGCCCGCGCCGGCGCCTGTCGCCGCGAAAGCCGCCGCCGCTGCGCCTGCCGAAGCCCTTCAGGCACTGGGTGGGGAAGACGGCCAGGGCATCAATACAATCCAGTCGATCCGCGTATCCGTTGATGTGCTCGAAGGCCTGATGACCCTCGTGTCGGAAATGGTGCTGACACGGAATCAATTGTTGCAGATCAGCCGGACCCGTGAAGATTCGGCTTTCGCAACGCCGCTGCAGCGCCTGTCGACCCTGACCGGCGAATTGCAGGACAGTGTTATGAAGACGCGCATGCAACCCATTGGCGCGGCGTGGAAAAAGCTGCCCCGCCTGGTGCGCGACCTGAGCTACGAACTGGGCAAGAAGATCGACCTCGTCATGGAAGGCGAAGGCACCGAGCTCGACCGCCAGGTTCTGGAACTGATCCGCGATCCACTGACCCACATGGTGCGCAACTCGGCCGACCACGGCCTGGAAGGCACACAGGAACGGATCGACATCGGCAAGCCGGCCAACGGCACGATCAAGCTGTCGGCCTTCCACGAAGGTGGCTATATCGTTATCCGCATCGCCGACAACGGCCGCGGCCTGAACACCGCCCGCATCCGCGAAAAGATCATCGAGAAGGGCCTGGCTTCGCGCATCGAAGTCGATGGCATGAATGATCAGCAGATCCATCGCTTCATCTTCGCGCCGGGTTTCTCGACCGCCGCCAAGGTCACCAACCTGTCCGGCCGCGGCGTCGGCATGGACGTCGTCCGCACCAATATCGAACAGATCGGCGGCCAGATCGACCTGACCTCGCTGCCGGGTCAAGGCACCACCTTCACCATCAAGATCCCGCTGACGCTCGCCATTGTCTCGGCCCTGATCGTCGGCGCCGGCGGCCAGAAGTTCGCGGTTCCGCAGACCTCGGTCATGGAACTGGTCCGCACCGGCCAGAACGCCGAGCACAAGATCGAAAAGATCAACGACGCCCTGGTCTTGCGCCTGCGTGAAAAGCTTCTGCCGCTGGTCCAGCTTGGACCGACCCTGCAACTCGAAGCCGCCAAGGAAGAAGACCCGACCTTCGTCATGGTCATCCAGGTCGGCGAGCGCCGCTACGGCCTGGTCGTCAACGACGTCCTCGACACCGAGGAAATCGTCGTCAAGCCGCTGGCCACCATCCTGCGCGACGTCAACCTGTTCTCCGGCGCCACCATCCTGGGTGATGGCTCGGTTGTCCTGATCCTCGACCCGAACGCCATGAGCGAACGGGCCGGCAACATGCTGGAGGAAAAGCAGGACGAGGACGCCGACGTGGTCACCGATTCCAGCGACGCCGAACGGTTCGCCATGCTGCTGTTCAAGGCGGGATCGGGCGCGCCCAAGGCCGTCGAACTGGAACACATCACCCGCCTGGAGCACGTCGAAGCGTCCCAGATCGAGATCATGGACGGCCGCGCCGCGCTTCAGTACCGCGGCAAGCTGATGCCGATCCTGACCGTCAGCGGCGAATACTCCACCCTGCTGGCCAACCACGCCGACGGCACGCACATCCAGCCCCTGCTGGTTCTTACCGGTGAAGGCTACGCCATCGGCCTGGCGGTCGATGAGATCGTCGACGTCGTCGAGGACCGCCTGCAGATCGAACTGTCGCCGGACCGCGCGGGTGTGCGCGGCACCGCCGTCGTCGCCGGCAAGGCCTGCGAGATTCTCGACGTCAGCCACTACCATCTGCGCGGCCTGGCCGAACACCAGCGCCGTCCGCAATCCTCGAATGAAGAAAGGGCTGTCGCATGAGCATCCGCGACTACGTAACCCTGCGTGTGGGCGGCCAGCTGTTCGGTGTCGACGCCGCGCGCGTCCACGACGTGTTCCATCCGCGCGGCCTGACGCCTGTGCCGCTGTCGCGCTCGGAAATCGCCGGCGTGCTGAACCTGCGCGGCCGCATCGTCACCGCCGTCTGCGCCCGCAGGCGCTTGGGCTTGCCGCCCCGCCCGGAAGGTTCGCCCGAACCCCTGGCGATCGGTCTTGAAGTTCATGGCGACAGCTATGGCCTCGTCATCGATTCGGTCGACGAAGTCCTGAAGCTTGACGATGAGAAGTTCCACGCGCCTCCGGGAAATTTACCGCCACGCTGGGCGGAAATTATCGTCGGCGTTTATCAATTGGAAAAGGAACTTCTGATAGTATTGGATCCACACACGCTGCTGGATGCCGCACATCTCAAAGCCGCGTAACAGGCTTTATTAGGGAAGTAACAAGATGAAAACCTGCCTCGTCGTCGATGACAGCCGCGTTATCCGCAAGGTGGCCCGTCGCATCCTTGAAAACCTCCAGTTCGAGGTCATCGAGGCCAATGACGGTCTGGAAGCGCTGAACTCCTGCAAGGAGAAGATGCCGTCGGCCATCCTGCTCGACTGGAACATGCCGGTCATGGATGGCATCACCTTCCTGCGCCAGCTGCGCAAGGAAGACGGCGGCAAGGCGCCGGTGGTCGTGTTCTGCACCACCGAGAACGACCTGGCTCACATCACCGAAGCCCTGACCGAAGGCGCGTCGGAGTACATCATGAAGCCGTTCGACGGCGAGATCCTGGAAGCCAAGTTCTCCGAAGTCGGACTGATCTGACCAGGAGACGGCGCCGCTTACGCTGCCGGCTCGGCTGAGCCAGGCGCGGGGCGGTCACGCTAACAAAAAAGTACCAGCGTTTTTGTTCACACAGATGTCCGGGACCATGTCTGTTAACCTTAATCCCGCCGCGTCGTTGCGGCCCCTGAAGATCATGATCGTGGACGACAGTGCTGTCGTACGCGGCCTGATCTCGCGCTGGCTGGAACAGGAGCGGGACATGGTTCTCGCCGGTCTGGCCATCGACGGTCAAAAGGCCATCGACAAGGTTCGCGAAGTTCAGCCGGACGTTCTCATCCTCGACATCGAGATGCCGAACATGGGGGGGCTGGAAGCCCTGCCGAAGCTGATCGCCGCCAAGCCGGGACTCAAGGTTCTGATGGCGTCGACGCTGACGACGCGCGGCGCCAATGTGACCCTGCGTGCCCTGGAACTGGGCGCGGCCGACTATATTCCCAAACCCGATTCGACCCGTATCGGCGGCGCCGACGGTTTCCGCACCGAGCTTCTCACCAAGATTCGCGCCCTGTGCGGCCGCACGCGCCAATGGCCGAGCCCAGCCGACAAGCCGGCAGGTGGCGCATCTGCGCCCTCGCCTGCGCCATCCCATACGCCGTCAGCCTTTTCGCCCGCTCCTGCCGAGGCCCGCCCTCAGGTCGTGCCGATCACCGCCAGGCCGGCGGCTCCCGCGGGTCCGGTGATACGTCCGCGGTCCGGTCCCAAGCGCATCGACATTCTCGTTGTGGGCGCTTCGACCGGCGGCCCTCCGGCTTTGCGTAACTTCCTGCTGGGTCTTGGCCCCGACTGGAAGCTGCCCATTCTGATCGTCCAGCACATGCCGGCGACCTTCACCGCCATCCTGGCCGAGCACCTCGACAAGGCGCTGCCGCAGAAGGTGCAGGAAGCCAAGGACGGGATGCTGATCGAAAGCCGCAATATCTACATCGCTCCGGGCGACTGGCACATGACCATACGTCCGGATCCGATCGTCAAGCAGATCCGTCTCGACCAGACGCCCCAGATCAACTGGTGCCGCCCGGCCGTCGACCCCTTGTTCAAGTCCGCCGCCGAAGTCTATGGCAACCATGCCCTGGGCGTGGTGCTGACCGGCATGGGCCACGATGGCCGAGACGGCGCCCAGGCCCTGGTCAACGTCCATGGCACCGTCATGGTCCAGGACGAAGCCTCCAGCGTCGTCTGGGGCATGCCTGGCGCCGTGGCCGAAGCCGGCCTTGCCGAAATTATCAAACCGATCGACGGCCTCAGCGCAGCCTGCAAGGCATTTGCGCGCGGCGAACGTCCGTAGAACGCGGGGAAACAAAATGACAAACGAAGACATCGACCACCTCGCCGCCACGCTCAAGACCCGTTCGGGTCTGATTCTCGGTTCGGACAAGACTTATCTGATCGAAAGCCGCCTGGCTCCGGTCGCGCGCCGCGAAGGTTTCGCCAGCGTCTCGGCCCTTCTGGCCTCGCTGCGCACCAAGCGCGACGAAAAGCTCATGACCGTCGTTACCGATGCGATGACGACCAATGAAACCTTCTTCTTCCGCGATAAGGCGCCCTTCGACCAGTTCAAGTCGGACGTCCTTCCGGCCCTGTCCAAGACCCGCATGAATGGCGACATCAAGATCTGGTGCGCCGCCTGCTCGACCGGCCAGGAGCCCTACTCGCTGGCCATGCTGATGGACGAAGCCCGCATTCAGTTCCCACGCGTCAATCTCGATATCCTGGCAACCGACATTTCCGACCGCTGCCTGGAAAAGGCGCAGTCCGGCCTCTATACCCAGTTCGAGGTCCAGCGCGGCCTGCCCATCACCATGATGGTCAAGAACTTCGAGAAGGTCGACGAGATGTGGCGCATCTCTCCGAAACTGCGCCAGTCGATCCGCTTCAAGAAGGTCAACCTGCTGGACGACCTGCGCATGATCGGCCGTCAGGACGTGATCTACTGCCGCAACGTGCTGATTTACTTCGATCTCGAGACCAAGAAGAAGGTGCTCGAACAAATGGCAACCCTGCTGGCCGACGACGGCTACCTGTTCCTGGGCGCCGCTGAAACCGTTCTCGGCATCACCGATGTCTTCAAGCCGATGCAGGGCATGCGCGGCCTTTACGTCAAGAACCAGGTCGCCCAGTCCACGCCCCTGCGCAAACTCGCCTGATCCCAATTCCAATCGATTGAAGAGCCTCCGTACACGGAGGCTTTTTTCGTTTGGCTTCCCTTAACGGATAAGGGCTTACTCTGTGCAAAAGTTTTGCGTGCAGAGGACCGGAAACATGACCATGGACTCAGCGGTCCGCTTCGAGCCGGCTCGCCTGCTGGCCGTAGACGATGATCCGATCCTGCGCGAATTCGCCGCCGTGGAACTGAGCTCCGCCTTTGTGACCGTGGAAACCGCCGCCAATGGGGCCAAAGGCCTGGAAAGGCTCCTGGCCGGCGGCATCGACATCGCGCTGGTCGATCTGGACATGCCGGTGATGGACGGCTTCACCCTTATCGAGCGCATCCGCGCCGACGAACGGCTCACGACCCTACCCGTGGTGGTCGCAACCAGCCGCGACGACATGGCCGCCATCGATCGCGCCTATACGGTGGGCGCAACGTCGTTTGTGCTCAAACCGCTCAACTGGCGGGTGGTATCCTACCAACTGTCCTATGTCCTCCGGAACAGCCGCGAGGCGGCGCGTGTGCGCTCCCGCGCCCGGACCCTGCGCCAGACCGTCCGCGCCCAGGATGAAGCATTGAATCTGTGTCAGGCGGGCATAGACGACCTGCTGCAAAAGATGCTGGACGATCCCGGACCAGGCAATTTCACCACTGTATGGACTGCGCTGGATAGTTTGAGCCGCGCGTTGAGGGACAAGTCCGCCCAGGCGCATTGAACCGTCGCGCTTGGCTTCACAAAGCCGATCACATCTGCCTGAGATACCCGCTCGCCAGTAGGTTACCCGCCGGACATCGCCTATGCTGCATCCGCCCGAAACGGAGGACGAACCATGCAGGTCGAAATCAGGGACGAACACCGCTGGCTGGAAGGTTTTACTGGCGAATGGCAGATGCTGGCGGACCCGAATGCACCGCCGGAAGAAACCACGGACAACTGGCATGAAAGCGGCCGGATGCTGGAAACCGGATCCTGGCTTGTGATCCAGTCGCACGGCGCGATGCCGGGCGGCGGCAAGGCCGAAAGCGTTTTCACCGTCGGCTTCGACGCATCCAGGGGCAAGTATGTCGGAACGTGGATCGGCTCGATGATGGACCACCTCTGGGTCTACGAGGGCGTGCGCGACGGCAACGCCCTGGTGCTCAACAGCGTCGGTCCGAGTTGGGATCGCCCAGGGCAGATGGACAGCTATCAGGACATCTACACGCTGGATGGTCCTGATGCCCGCAGCCTGAAGTCTCAGGTGCTGCAGACCGACGGAATGTGGAAAGTATTCATGACGGCAAAATATAAGCGCAAATAGCTCTTTCCGCTCCATCGACGCAGCACCATATTGCGGGCGCCGGATGAACGAGCGAAAGGGCAGCATCATGAAAACACGCGTACTCGGTAACGGACTGGAAGTCTCCGCGCTCGGCCTGGGCTGCATGGGCATGAGCTGGGCGTATGGGCCGTCCGATCGGGCGCAATGCCTCGCCCTGCTGCGCCAGGCCGTCGATCTTGGCGTCACATTCTTCGATACGGCGGAAGTCTACGGTCCCTTCGTCAATGAGGAACTGGTCGGCGAGGCGCTGGCGCCGGTGCGCGACCGCGTCGTCATCGCCACCAAGTTCGGCTTCAAGCTCGGCGAACCCGGCAGCCTCACCGGCGTGAACAGCCGCCCCAAACATATCCGTGAAGTCACCGAAGCCTCGCTGAAACGGCTCCGGACCGATCGTATCGACCTTCTATACCAGCACCGTGTCGATCCCGAAGTGCCGATCGAGGATGTCGCCGGCACGGTCGGCGAGTTGATCCGGGAAGGCAAGGTCCTGCACTTCGGTCTGTCCGAAGCCGGGGCACAAACCATTCGCCGCGCCCACGCAACGCAACCGGTCACCGCGTTGCAGAGCGAGTACTCGTTGTGGACGCGCGACCCCGAAGCCGAAATCCTGCCCGTTCTCGAAGAACTCGGCATCGGCTTCGTTCCCTACTCGCCCCTGGGACGCGGCTTCCTGACCGGCGCGCTCATAAACGAGGACGACCTTACCGAAGACGATTTCCGTCGCCGCACTCAGCCACGTTTCAACGGCGAAGCGCGTCAGCAGAACCTGCGCGCGGTCGATGCGCTGACCCAGGTGGCAAAGGATCGCGGCGTCACGCCGGCGCAACTGGCCCTGGCATGGCTGCTGGCGCAAAAGCCCTGGATCGCACCCATTCCGGGCACGCGCCGCCTTAACCGCTTGCAGGAAAATATCGCAGCGGCCGACATCGCGCTTAACGAAGCAGACGTGAAGGTGATTGAAGACACGATTGCCGAAACCGGCTTTGCCGGGGCGCGTTATGGCGAAGCGTCATTGGCCATGACCAACCTCTGAAACCAAAAAAGCCCCGGATCGCTCCGGAGCTTTTTCGTCAGTATGTCGTGATTAGCGCGTACCGGCCGTACCCGAGCCGGCGGCATCAAGTGCTGCCGCCTGGGCCTGGAGTTTCGGCAAGGTAGCCGAGGCAAAGGTCTTGGTCGAAGCATCCGTCGCCGACGAGGCATAGGACGAGAACAGGGCGGTCGCCTTATCGAGCTCGGCGCCCTGGAGTTCGACATACTTCTGATCGAAGTCCTTGCCGGTTACAGACTGAAGATCGGCCAGCTTCTGCTTGTACTCCTGCGGCCAGGCCTGATCGAAGTGCATATCGGCAGTCGACCCCTGGATCGCCTTGATCATTTCCTGGCGCGTCTGGGTGCCATCATTGAGCAAGGTCTGGGCGGCCGACTTGACTTCGGCATCGGTCGACGTCTTCAGCGCCACCTGGGCGGCGGCGACGCCGAATTCATTGGCAAGATAAGCCTGCTGAATAAAGTCCTTCGGCGCCGTCGTACCGGCGGTTGTCGCGGCATTGTCGGCAACCGGAGGCACGGCCGGCTGGGCAGGCGTGGTTGGAGAGGCAGACGGATCCGTCGTTGGGGTTTGCTGCACCGGTGGAACAGCCTGGCTGTCCGCTGGCGCTGGGGCGGCGGCATCCTGGGCAGAGGCGCCGAACGCGGCAACCGTCATGACAGAAGCCAGTATAGCGGTGGCGGTATATTTAAAATTACGCGTCATCGCGAATCCTTTCGAGTATATCCGTAATGTTTGGACGCCTGACAGCAATCAATGCGACGCGTCCGTCGGGATTACAGACACTAAAGGAAAGAATTGTTTTGAATGTGACCCCGTTGCAATTCAAATGTAAATACGAGGACGGGATGTCCTATTAAAAAATAAGGGCTCGATGTGGATTTCGATGGAAAATGCGACAATTTGTCGAGTCTATGGCGGACATGGGGAAATCCCAAGGCCCGCCCTCCTTATCCACAAGCCATTATTTTGCCTTGGCGATCCGCGGCGCAGAGGCGTCACCTGTCTTCTTGAAATAGGCGTTCAGCGCCACGGCAGCGTCCGGATGCCCTTCACAGCAATCGTCCACCATGAATCCGACCAGTTCGGAAAAGTGGGTGAAATTGGCGCGATAGATAATCGAGCGGCCGTCAC
Organism: uncultured Asticcacaulis sp.; assembly: GCA_946480525.1. The sequence continues at coordinate 8,564 of CAMLLA010000029.1, forward strand.
GATAGGCGGTAAGCAGGCCGGCGCCGGTCAGGATGCTGAGATGGGTCGAAGCGGTGTTCGCCGGGATACCGACGCTTTCGGCGATCTTGCCCGCGGCAATACCGTTCGGGCCAGCCTTGACGATGGTACGGAAGACATTCAGGCGTCCCGGATGTGCCAGGGCAAACAGATTAACTACCGCATCGTCGTTCGTCATAATTCGGCCTTTTAGGAAATAACGTTCAGCGATCCGTATTTATTACGAAATTTTGGAAATATAAAGGCGCGCAGGTCCGCGCACCTATAAAAATAATGTTACGGGCTGCGGCGAATTGCGGCTTGCTTTTTGCCTGCCGCACCACGCCGGAACAGGGTTGCTTTATGACGCCATACGCAGCGGCGCTTCGTCCATCCGCTCAAGCCAGGCTGTCACATTGCCGCTTTCGAACATGCCCTGCGGCATCTTGGACAGGGCATCGATGCGCGCCGCCAGTTCGATATAGATCTCTTCATAGGCGCGGGCGATATTGGCCATGGCGACGTGGGTTTCGCGCGGGTCATCGAAGAACCAGTCGACGATAACGGGCTGACCGCCACGGCAGGCCGGCCACTGTCCATCGGCCGGATGGCCATGCGACAGGCGGATAATGACGTCGAAAACCGGCGCGTGCTTGCCGATGTGGGCCTCTACAGGCTTGGTCGAGACCCAGCCGGTGTTATAGGGCATCCGGTGCAGCATGGCGCGGGCATAGGGACTGATGTCCGCTGCCGGCTCGAAACCAGCGGAACTCGCCTCGAAACGACCGGCGCCCAGCCGGTTCAGCAGAGCCTCGGCCAGGATGGAGCGTGCCGAATTGTGCGCGCAGACAAACAGGACATTGATGGGACCGGATTTCTTTTTCATACGCTCGCCCTTATCGCCGGTGCGTTCTGAACCGGCCTATAAGGATTATGTAAGCACATAGTCATTATTCCATGATTTATGAATTGGGTAAACGCAGATTAATCCTGTTGCCGCAACAAGGAGAAAACGTAGTGAGGAAAGACGAGCCGGAATAGCGTTTGGCATCGGTCGCCCGCTACTGGGACGCCGTGGCCCCACGCTACCTCGAACTGTTCCGCGACGAGTTCAACGACAAGCCGTACGATCGGGATATTTTGCGTCATTTCGCCGCCAGCCTGCCTTCCGCCGGGCAGGTCCTTGATGCCGGCTGCGGCCCCTGCGGACATACAGCGCGCCTGCTGGCCAATACCGGGCTCAAGGTCACGGGCATCGATATTTCGCCGGCTTGCGTAACACTCGCCCGGACTGAAGAACCCGAGCTCCGTTTCGACGTTATGGATATGGCCGAAACAACATTTGCCGACGCCTCCTTCGACGGCATCGTTGCCTATTACGCGCTCCATTACCTACCCGTCTCCCGGCTCGCCGGCGTGGTCAGGGAGTTTGCCCGGACCCTGCGCAAAGGTGGACGATTGCTGCTCGTCGCCAAGGAAGGACACGGCGAAGGCTGGATCAACGATCCGATGGGCATTGCCGGCAAGGTTTATTGGAGCGCCATGCCGGCTGACGATTTACGAGACCTGGTCGCCGCCAACGGATTTTCTGGGGTCCAGTGCGAGGCGCGCGCCCCGCTGGCCCAGGAAATCGACGTGCGGCGGATCTATCTGACCGCGGTTCGCACCTAGAAGCGATATGCCAAAAAGTGTATAGCGGTTTTTGGCTGAATATCCCGCCAAAACAATAATCTCGCGCATGATGGCGGTTTGATCTAAACGCGCCATGCACTAGGCCGGGAAGCCGTTGAATTTGCGCAGGACGTTGTCGACCAGGAACTCAGGCATGAAGCGGCGCAGCGAACGCACCTGCCTCGATTGTCCGCCGGCGGAATAGCGCAGCCTTGGCCGCTTCGCCCCGGCGGCCTTGACGACCGTCGCCGCAACGACCTCAGGCGCGTCACCGGTCTCGACCCACTTCCTCATCAGCAGCTCGCTGCGCGTGCGGTCCGAAGCGTAGACCGGCGACGGCCGGTCAGCCCGCGTCAGATTCTCCTCGAACGCAGTGCGCGTCACACCAGGCTCGACCAGGACGACTCGGATACCGGAGGCGCGGACCTCATGGTCGAGGGATTCCGAATAGCCTTCGATCGCGTGCTTGGTCGCTGCATAGAAGGCGTTGAACGGGGCCGGGATCAGGCCGAGGAGCGAGCTCATATTGATGATCCGGCCGCCTTGTTGACTCCGCATGACCGGCAGCACGGCGTTGACGACGCGCGCCACACCGAAAACATTGACGTCGAACAGGCGCTGGGCCTGGGGTATGGACGACTCTTCCGCCGCACCCAGCAAGCCGATGCCGGCATTATTGACGACCAGGTCGATCCGGTCGGCCTGGGCCAGTATCTCCGCGACCAGAGCCTGTACCGAGGCTTCGTCCGTCACGTCACAGACCAGCATCGTGATGCCGTCGGTGTCCGGCACGGTCTTCCGGCTGGTGCCGAACACGCGATAGCCGGCCTTTGCCAGCGCCCTGGCCGTGACCCGTCCAATGCCCGAGGATGCGCCCGTCACCAGAGCAACCTTATTCTGTTTCTTTTTCATCCGCATATCCTTCATCCAGGGCAAAGGCCCGACAGCGTCACTTCGATATTGATCATCAGGTGCCCCCGTGTTAGTATCTTTTTGATACTTAGTCAATATCGAAAAGATATCAAATGACAGAAAACGCACCTTCCCGCTGCCCTGTCGCGCGCGGCCTTCAGTCCGTAGGCGATACGTGGAGCATGCTCGTCCTGCGCGACGCCTATGCCGGCCTGACCCGGTTCGACCAGTTCAGGAAGAGTCTGGGGATCGTACCGACCATGCTCACCAAGCGCCTCAAGGCGCTGACCGACGATGGCCTGCTGGAAAAACGCCTGTACTCGCAGCGCCCGCCCAGGGAGGAATACCTCCTGACGGATGCAGGCCGGGACTTCCTGCCCGTGCTGATGATGATCGGCGCATGGGCGCACCGTCATTGCGGTGGTGACCTTGCACGGTTTATCGATGTGGAAACAGATAAGGAGATAAGCCCGGTCGTCATCGACGCCGTCACCGGCGCGCCGGTCGGGACGCGAACGATACGGTTGAGCGCATCTGATGAAGGCGCGCCATCGCCTGGCGAGCATTGATTCGCGTCCGATATAAAATCCGCGCTTCCGCAACACCCCTGAAGGGCAAGCGCGATTGCGCCGTGTCCACGTCCTGACAGCAGACCATGAAGACCAGACGCAAAAACGCCTGCCGCGAGAGGACGGCAGGCGTTTTCGAGTGTCTTGACGGGCGCGCGCTTAGGCGGCGACGGTGCCCGACTGATCGTGCGGGTCGCGCAGGACGTAGCCGCGGCCCCAGACGGTTTCGATGTAATGATTGCCGTCGGCGGCGACTGCCAGCTTCTTGCGCAGCTTGCAGATGAACACGTCGATGATCTTCAGTTCGGGCTCGTCCATACCGCCATACAGGTGGTTCAGGAACATTTCCTTGGTCAGGGTCGTGCCCTTGCGGAGCGACAGCAGCTCCAGCATTTCGTATTCCTTGCCGGTCAGGTGGACGCGGTTGCCCGAAACTTCAACGGTCTTGGCGTCCAGGTTGACGACGATGTCGCCGGTGCGGATGACCGACTGGGCGTGCCCCTTCGAACGGCGGACAACGGCGTGGATACGGGCGATCAGTTCGTCCTTGTGGAACGGCTTGGTCATATAGTCATCGGCGCCGCCGCCGAGCGTCTTGACCTTGGTGTCGATTTCCGAAGTACCCGACAGGATCATCACAGGCGTGTTGACCTTGCCGACGCGCAGCTGACGCAGGACCTCGAGACCGGACATGTCAGGCAGGGACAGGTCGAGCAGGATCAGGTCGTAGTCGTAGATCTTGCCCAGATCGACGCCTTCCTCACCCAGGTCGGTGGTGTAAACGTTGAAGCCTTCCGACTTGAGCATCAACTCGATGCTCTGAGCGGTGGCGCTGTCGTCTTCAATCAGCAATACGCGCATATAAGCCCCTCCCGGCTTGTGGGTAACAGATCGGCACAGGCGGGATGCCTGTCCTGTTAACCTTCATGCTAAACAGGAAATCCCTACGGATTCGTTAAGCTTAACACCTCCCCTCGGGTATGGTGATTTGCGAATCGGGGGCAAGAGTCCGGAGTCAAGAAAATAGACAGTTCACAGATTTTTTACGGCCATTTTTTGGCAATGAGTCTTTTGAATCACACACTTAGCCCCGGCGACCAAGGTGAAAAAATCTGTGTGAAAATCTCCCAAAAGGCGAATAACGGCACCCATTCACCTGGAAATGTGCCGTTAACCGGTGAAAAATTCCGCCACTTTTGAGTCATAAATATTGCCAAAAATGCATAAGAGACCATGAAACGCGTTTAGGCCCGTTAGAAAATACAAACGGACAGCGCAAAAGTAATTAAGACGCAATCGTTTTCAACGTCAAGATTCCACTGCGCACTTGAGCACATATTCGCAGTCTGCTTGATGCAAAGCATGTATAATTTTTAAGAGTATGAATAAAAAATATGTTTTCAAATTATATCACGGCATATTTTTTTGATAAATTTTACAGACTATTTGCCCGTTCATCACTCACCAACCTATTCGCAGCATAATAATGAATCTAAGAGGGCATTTCAAATATAACAACTGTCAGGTCGATCGCCGGTTGACGGACCATTCGATGACAGCCGCCGGCAAACGGGCGCTAGATCAAGGGCACAAAGCCACAATCGCGCAGATAGCTGTATGTGCCGTCATAATAGGCGGGCGGGCGTGTGGCGTCGGCGGCATCGCCCCTCGGCACGAAAACGACCATTCCCTGCCGCGCACGGGTCAGGATGACGCGATAGGCATTGCGCAGATAGAGCCGCCGCAGGCGGTCGTTGATCGCCTGCCAGCGCGTGCCTTTGAAGGTCCAGCCCTGCCAGCCGCCGTCATAGCGCAGGTCGGCATCCCAGCAGACGGCGGCATAGTCGAGCTCCAGCCCCTGTACGTCGAACTCACTGGCGACCTCTTCCATATAAAATGACGAGCGCACATCATTGCGGTCATTGAGGAACCAGTTGGCCGGGTCGATGCCCGCCTTGACGTGCACGCCTTCCGGGCGCAGCCGGTGCGCACCCGACGAAGCCACCACGCCGTAGCGTTCCGAACCGCGCGCCGTCGTCTTCAGCCAGTCCCTGGCCGCGGCAAGATCACGGGTAATCATGAGTGGATACTGGCTGAGTTGCCCGAATGCCGCCTTGGCCGCCTCGACCTCGCCGTTCAGGACATGGGCGATAAAGGCCGACAGTGTCTCGGCGCGGAACGAGCGCATCGACACGCTGAGGTGCAGATCTTCGTTCAGAGTAACCTCCGCCCGGTCGATAAAGGCGCGGGCATCGTCTTTCAGGTCGTAGTCCGGCTGGACGATCTGCGCCGACGCATGGACCTGCCAGTGCGGGAAGCGGTCTCGAACGGCCGCCATCCATTCCGACAGTCCGGCCTCCCCCGTATTGATCTCCTGACCGCCACCGATCAGGCAGACGACTGTGCACCAGTCGGGATGGCGATCCATGACGCTGAGCAGGAATTCCGGCTCGGACATGTCGAAGTCGGCCACGCCCTTCTTGCGCTGCATGAAGCTTGATGCCTGCGCCCGCGTCCAGGCACGCTGGGCCTCGTCGAAGACCACAACGTGATCGGACGGTGCCGCCTGGCTGCGCGTCGCGTATTCATCGCGGAACTCGTGGATATTCTGGATAAAGGCGCGGACCTTGCCATGGGCGAAGGTCCGCGACGTCTTTTCACGCTCCGCCTGATCGCGCGCCAGGGCCTGTTGCAGAACCTGGATCAACGGACCGTTGCCGGTCAGGTAGGTGGCGTGGGCGTTTTTATCTTCGCTGCGCTTGGTGGCGACGTTCAGCCCGGCCAGAGTCTTGCCGGCGCCCGGCACGCCGGTAATAAAGCAGATAGCCTTTTGACCATTGGCACGCGCCGCATCGATAACACGTCCGATCGCTGCTTCGGTGCGGGTCAGGTTGATCGCGCCGGCATCCTGCCGCGTCATCTCTTCGACATTGTGATTGGCATAGAGGGCCTGCGCGGCCTGGATAATGGTCGGCGTCGGGCGATAGCCGCTGGCGGCCCAGGCGGCGGCGTCCATCGCGACATGGCGATGATGCGCGCTGGCCATGCGAATGATGTCGGCCAGGTCTATGACGCTGGACAAGACAGGTTTCGCGACCTGGCCCAGGGCCATTTCGAACTGCACGGCGCGCGCCGTCCGAGCCCGGGTCGGCACCAGTATCGGAACAATGGATAATGTATGACTGCCTTCATGGAAGTTCTTGAGGTCGAGCGCATAGTCTTCGACCTGCTCGACGGCTTGCCGGTCGAAGGTCTCGGCGCCGACTTTGAATTCGATGACGAAGATGCAGTCGCCGATAATAAGAACGGCGTCTGCACGTTTGCCCATGCGCGGAATCGCGAATTCGAAATAGAGCGTATAGGCCTCGATTTGCGCCAAGGCATTGCGCATGATGCGGATCTGTTGAGGCCAAGCATCCCTCTGTTCGCCTGTCAGCGTGAAATGATGCCGGCGCGTCAGTTCGCCCAGGATATGATCGTCGGAATCGCTTTCAAACTTGGCGCGATCGGCGGTGTAATAGGCGCGCATGGCCCCTCCCCTTGACCGGCATGTCTGCCAGGTCATGGACGACGGCGCAAGCTGCCTTGTTGAATGGCATCCGCATACCAATCTTGGAGCAGACAGAGAGGTTCCATGACCGTCACCACAACACTGAATGGCTATATTCGCCGTGATCTCAAGCCGGATGGACCGGTGCTGATCCGCATCGATGGTCCGGCCGGCTCCGAAGCACCGTGGGAAGCTGCCCCACCCGTCGACATTCGCGACGCCCGCCCCCTTCAGGCCGGCGCAGGCGAAGCTGCCTTCTTAAAAGAGCACGGCTTTGTCCTGCTGCCGCATTCGTCACAGGTGCGGGATTGGGACTCCGGCGGCGCCACGCCTTATGCGCAAAATGACATTGCACGCATCTATATGCCGGAGATCGATGCCGTCATCCGCCAGCGCCTCCTGCCGGGCCTGTCCCTTGAAATCGAACAGGGCCCCTATCTGGTCCGGCGCGGTCCCAACGCCAATGGATATGCGCAGGGTATACATAATGACTACGGCCTGACACCCGATGACTACCAGGAAAGCCTGGAAGCCTGGTCAACGCCGGAATATGCCGCGGCATGGCGGCAAAGGTTCGACCGACGCGATGTCGCCGGCTTCATGGTCATCAACTTCTGGCGAACCGTCTATATGGACGCGCCGTTGAAGCATCTGCCTCTGACAGTCTGCGATCCCCGCACCGTCGCCCCGGAAGACAATGTCCCCGCCGCCCTGGTCGGATTTGCGCCAAACGGCAAGAACACCAACCAGTTGTCGCTGCGCTATTCGCCCCGCCAGCAGTGGTGGTACTATCCGGATATGACGACAGATGAAGTCCTGGCCTTCAAGATCTTCGAATATATGAAGGACAGCCCCAACGCCGCTCCCGACACCTGTTTCCATACCGCCTTTGCCGATCCGACCGCGCCGGCCGACGCGCCGCCGCGCAACAGCTGCGAACATCGCGCCGGCGTATTCGTCATGCGCGACTAAGGTTGCGTCCGCAAGATTATCTGACTAAAGTCAGATAATGCAGATACAGATCCAACAGGTTCGCCGCTTCAACCGCATCGTGTCCCAGCGCGCGGGCGTGCTTGACAGCTCCTATCTGGGCCAGGGACGGCCTCTGGGCGAAGCGCGGCTGCTCTTCGAAATCTCGGATGCCGGTTGTGACATCCGGACACTTCGCGACCGGCTGGGACTCGACTCCGGCTACGTCAGCCGGTTGCTTCGTGCCCTTGAACGGGAGGGTCTGGTGCGCCTTGCCCCGTCTGAGGCCGATCGACGCGTGCGATTCGTTACCTGGACCGCCGCCGGACGCGATGTCGTGGCAACCTATGACCGGCTGTCGGACGGGCAGGCGAAAAAAATTCTGCACCCGCTCGATGACCGGCAGCGCGAACGGCTGGTCACGGCCATGGCCGAGGTCGAGCGGCTGTTGCGGGCGGCCGCGATTACGATCACCCTCGAAGAACCAGATAGCCCCGCCGCCCTCGCCTGCCTCGCAAACTACGGCGCCGAACTGGCCAGGGTGTTCGAGCACGGCTACGACCCCGCGGGTGACGGGCCGCCGGATCATGACGATTATCGTCGACCGCAAGGGGGCTTCCTGGTGGCATGGCTTGACGGTCAACCGGTGGGCTGCGGCGCGTGGAAACAGCTTGAGACCGCCACCGGCGAGATCAAGCGTTTGTGGATTTCCGAGACGGTGCGCGGAACAGGCCTCGGACGCCGTCTGCTGCGAATGCTGGAAGGCCTGGCGCGCGACGCCGGCATGACGCAGGTGCGCCTCGACACCAATCGCGTCCTTACCGCCGCCCAGGCGCTTTACCGCGCCGAAGGCTATCAGGAGACGGCCGCATATAATGACAGCCCTTACGCACACATGTGGTTTCGCAAGGCGCTTTAGGTTGGCCGCCGGCATCTGATCGAAAGTTTACCCCCGCCTCTCGTCCTTGGCATGCCAATCTTACGGTCCGAAGCCTATGGTTCCGGACCTGAAACCGACAGGAGGTTTTCATGCCCAGACCCTATCAGACCGGCAGCGCCGGCG
>CAMLLA010000030.1 GCA_946480525.1 uncultured Asticcacaulis sp.
TTCCTGTTCGCCGCGCCGGTCCTGTTCGTCATCGGCATGGCGCTGGTCTATTTCCTCATCCTGCCGATGGTGCTGTGGTTTTCACTCAGCCAGCAGATCGTGGCGCCGGGCGTCAATGTGACGGCCATGTTCAAGGTGTCCGATTACCTCTCGCTGATCACCACCCTGATGCTGGCCTTCGGGTGTTGTTTCCAGTTGCCGATCGTCATCACCCTTCTGGGGCTGGCCGGCATAGTCACCGCCAAGCAGCTGGGGCAGTTGCGCCGTTATGCCATCCTGGCGATCGTTGTGGTCGCCGCAGTGGTGACGCCGCCGGATCCGATTTCGCAGGTCATGTTGTCGCTGCCGATCTGGCTGCTCTATGAAATATCGATCCTGTGCGTGTGGCTCATTGAACTTCGGCGGCCAAAGGCTGCTTAGATAAGGCAAGGGTGCTCAGCACCCTTGACCCGTAACGCGACGGCGCTTATGCCCTCTGCCTCAGGCTCACAATTGCCGTTGTGAGCCGTATTTACTCAAATCGAGGGCAGAACCATGCACGATATCAAGGCATTGCGCGAAAATCCTGAAGCCTATGTGCGCGGCTGGTCGTCGCGTGGCCGGGATAGCGCGCAATCGGATGTCGATGCATTGATCGCCCTCGACAAGGAACTGCGCGCCGCCAAGACGGCGTTCGAGACCAACCAGGCGCAACTGAAGAAGCTGTCGGGCGAAATCGGCAAGGCCAAGGCGCAGAAGGACGAGGCCAGGGCAACGGAGCTGATGGCCGAGGTCGAGGCGCTGAAAGGCGCAATTGCCGCGGCGCAGGAGCAGGAGCGCGTCAAGGACGAAGCTTTGCGTGATGCTTTGGCAGCCCTGCCGAATGTGCCGTTCGATGACGTGCCGCAGGGCGCCGACGAGCACGGCAATGTCGAAATCCGCAAACACGGTGCGCCGAATATTCTCAGCTTTGCCGCCAAGGATCACGCCGATCTCGGTGAAGGCCTGGGCTTGATGGACTTTGAAGCGGCCGCCAAGATGTCGGGCTCGCGCTTTGTCGTGCTGAAGGGGCAACTGGCGCGGCTGGAACGCGCCATCGGTCAATGGATGCTCGATACGCAGACGACTGAGCATGGCTATACCGAGGTCAATCCGCCGGTTCTGGTGCGTGGCGATGCGCTGTTCGGTACGGGGCAACTGCCGAAGTTCGAAGAGGATCTCTTCAAGACTTTAAGCCTCGATACCGACCAAATCGAAGCGGATTTGGCACGAACCAAACAACTCATAAACGATGATGAATCGTATTCGATAAATGCCTTGTCACCGGGTTACGCGAAGGCAATTGAGTTGCGACAACTCATGGAAAAATTTGAAAGTTTGGATAACTATTTCCTTGATAAACGCTACCTGATCCCTACCGCCGAAGTCACCCTGACCAATCTCGTCCGTGAAGCTATCACGGCCGAGGAAGAGCTACCGCTGCGCCTGACGGCCCTGACCAACTGCTTCCGCGCCGAAGCCGGGTCGGCGGGCCGTGACACCAAGGGCATGATCCGCCAGCACCAGTTCCAGAAGGTCGAGCTGGTCTCGATCACCACGCCGGAACAGTCGGCCGAGGAGCATGAGCGCATGACGCAGTGTGCCGAGGCTATCCTGAAGAAGCTCGATCTCTCCTTCCGCACCATGCTGCTGTGCACCGGTGACATGGGCTTTGGCGCGCGCAAGACCTACGATTTAGAAGTGTGGCTGCCGTCGCAGAACACCTATCGCGAGATTTCGTCGTGTTCGAACTGTGGCGACTTCCAGGCGCGCCGCATGGACGCCCGCACGCGCAAGGCTGGCGAAAAGGGCACGCGCTTTGTCCATACGCTGAATGGCTCGGGTCTGGCGGTCGGCCGGACCCTGGTGGCGATCATGGAAAACTATCAGGACGAAGGCGGCCGGATCGCGGTGCCGGCGGTGCTGCAACCCTATATGGGCGGCCTGACGCATATCAGGTAAGTAAGAAACCCCACCACCATCTGCTCCGCAGATGGTCCCCCTCCCCATGCTTCGCACAGGGAGGAGGTACTGAGCGCATTTTCTCCTCCCTGTGCGAAGCATGGGGAGGGGGACCGCACAACTGAGCAAAGCGAAGGCGATGCGGTGGTGGGGCCTCTTAACTTTTCGTCTGCTGCGACTTTTCCGTGCTTGATCCTTTCCCGCGAATGGTCGTAAAACGCTGCGGTGTTCACCGAAGGTTCTCATGCGTATTCTGCTCACCAACGATGACGGCATAGAGGCTTTCGGGCTGGCTGTGCTCTATGACATCGCCAAAACCCTGACGGATGACGTCTGGGTGTGCGCGCCGGTCGTCGAGCAGTCGGGCAAGGGCAGGGGCGTGACCCTGCACGAACCGCTGCGCGTCAAGCGGCTGGGCGAAAAACGCTTTGCCGTCTCCGGTACGCCGACCGATTGTGTGCAGATCGCCATCAATGACATCCTGCCGGAACCGCCCGATCTGCTCCTGAGCGGAATCAACCGTGGATTCAACCTGGCCCAGGACGTGACGCTGTCGGGCACGGTCGCCGGCGCCCTTCAGGGCATGACGCTGGGCGTCCCGTCCATCGCCCTGTCGCAGTGTCTCGACTTCGATATCGACATCGAGGCGCAATGGCAGGCGGCCGGCGCGCACGGCGCCGCCATAATCAATGCGCTGCTCAAGCAGGGTTGGCCGTCCGACGTCGTCATGAATGTGAACTTCCCTGACTGCGGCGCCGACGCGGTGGCTGGCGTGGAAGTGACCCGGCAGGGCTTCCGCGACCTGCACGAAATGCACGCCGTCAAGCGGACGGATCCGCGCGGCCGTACCTATTACTGGCTGGACTTCCATAATCTGCAACAGACCCTGGTCGAGGGCACCGACCTCAAGGCGGTAGCGGACAACAAGATTTCCATTACGCCTCTGCACCTTGACCTGACACACACCGAAACCTTGCACAAGATGCGCAAGGTTATCGGCGGCACCGTACCGAAGCAGATCGATGTCGAGGCCGCGCAATGACCGAGCCGAAGGAAGAAAGCCGGCTGCAGCGTCTCCTGCGCGGTTTGAAAGCGCAGGGCATCGAGGACAAGAAGCTGCTCCACGCGCTGGAATATACGCCGCGCGACCTGTTCGTCCCTGAACTCTTCCTCGACCGGTCGTGGGAAGATTCCGCCATCCCGATCAACTGTGGACAGACGATTTCCCAGCCCTATATCGTCGGACTGATGACCCAGGCGCTGAAGATCGAGGGACGTCATCGCGTGCTCGAGATCGGCACCGGCAGCGGCTATCAGACGGCGATCCTTGCGCGGCTGGCGCGCTATGTCTACACGATCGAACGCTATCGCTCGCTGATGCTGGAGGCGGAAATCCGCCATAAGCGGCTGATGCTGGAAAACATCATCTACCGTTTCGGCGACGGCTGGAACGGCTGGCCGGAACAGGCGCCGTTTGACCGCATCCTGGTTACAGCCGCCTTGCCCGAAGCGCCGGCGGAACTGCTGGGGCAACTGAAGCCCAAAGGCATCATGGTCGGGCCACAAGGCAAGGGGTCGACCCAGCGCCTGTTGCGCTACACCAAATCGGTGGATGGCGATTACGATATCGAAGACCTGGGAGAGGTGCGCTTTGTGCCCCTGATCGCCGGTGTCGCCAAGGACTCCTGATTTTTTAAACCGGAAGTCCCATGGCGCGCATGCCCGGGCGCATCTGCTCGAAACCGAGAATGAGGATCGCGGCTACGCTGGCGGCGAACGCTGCCGGCAGGAGGTCCTGGCCTAATCCTATAAGAGCAGGCGTGATGTGCGGCATGACCAGGGCCAGCGTAGCGCAGGCCGCGACGCCAATAACGCCGAGTACAAGCAATTGCTCCTGGAACCGGCGGCGCTCGACTTCCGCCATCACGGCCAGTTCAAAACCGTAGTCTCGCGCCGGAACGAAGGCGGCGGCATCGTCGGCCAGCAAGTCTTTTAGCGGATCACTGCTCATGACTGTACTCCCAGAAGGGCGTTAAGCTTGTCCCTTCCTTTCTGAATATGCGATTTTACCGTTCCGAGGGGAAGCCCCAGAATGTCAGCCGCCTCGCTGTGGCTGTAATCGGCGGCCACACATAATGAGACGGCGGCCCTGACGTCGATCGGCAATTGCAGCAAGGCGGCCTGGACCGACAGCCTTGTATCAATCGTTGACTGCGTGCTTAGCGGCTGAAGGCCGTGCCATTCCGTATCGCGTGCGGCCGTCCGCTGTGCGCCGCGGCGGTCATTGAGCGCCTTGCGATAGACGATGCTGCAAACAAAGGTGCGGAATGACGCCTCGGGCTTCAGGCGATCGAGCCGCGACCACGCAGTGACGAAAGCTTCCTGTGCCAGATCATCGGCGTCGGCGGGATTGGCGGCCAGGCGGCGGGCAAAGGCCCGAACCGCCTGCTGATGTTCGCCGACCAGGCGCGAGAAGGCCTGGTCTGAGCCCTGGCGGGCCTGCTGCAACAGGGAGATCGTATTCATGAATGATGCCCGTGCAGCGCCGCCGCGTCAGTCCTTGCTCTCGTCGCGATATTTCGGTCCGAAGAGCGCGCGGATAACGCCGATGACGGTCAGGGCGACGGCGGCAACGCCGAAGCCGAGGGCCAGTGCGGTGAAGACCTGATGGCCGCCACCGTAATAGCCGTAGTAGCCAAACCCGATCGCAAGGGCGGCGAAGACCACGGTCTGCCACCAGTTGCCGTAATGACGTCCGCGCCGGCGATGGCCGTAGCCAGCGTAATCGTATGCGCGCTGCTCATCGCTCTTGAGCATGTCGAGCAGGGCCTGGGGCGGTTCCTTGCCCTGGTCGGCGTATGACTTGAGCAGCTTCAGCGTGTCGCTGCGCTGACGATAGTGACCAAAGCTGCCCACGGCCGCCATGATCATCCAGAAGAAGGGGAACAAAAGCCACCAGTAGCTGCGGAAAAGCTCTTCCATATCCGTACTCCTTAGTAGGTTTCGCGCTTCAGCGCGTCAGGGACGTCCATGCCGCGATCGACGTACGACTTGATGACGTCCAGTCGCTTGCGTTCAACGTCACCGCGCACCACGATGCGGATGATTCCGATGACCATGAAGCCGATCGGAAAGGCCAGCCACCAATAGGCTGCGAAAAACTGCGTTGCGTCCATGTCTGTATCTCCGTGTCTGGGAAGTGGCCTAACGAGCCGCTTTTGATACTGAATGTCCGCCGGCGGGGCGTTTGGATGTGACGAAGGCAAAAAATTTTCCCCGCCGGCGATTTATTTGACGCAAACGTGGTTTTGCCCAATTTTCACGCTTTGTTTAGAACATTACTAACGATTCGTTATCCATAGTCGCTGCATGGAACGGCGGCCTTTGAGCGGATATCCGCCATGGTGTTGCCAACCAAAGCAGGGGAGCCAGGAATATGACGCCCAACGACCGCCGCTTAGCCGGCAAATTGTGGCTTATGGGCGCGGTCGGCGCCGCAATGCTCATGCTTCAGGCCTGTACCGGCACCATGCCGCAGCCGCGCTATCCCGTATACATGCAGGACAAGCCGGCCGAGGCGACCCAGACCGTGACACAGGCCGGCGATGACACGCCCGCGTCTCCGGCGCCGGACCAACAGCCTGTGGTGACGCCGCAGGGCAACCAGGGCGGTATCAAGACAACGGAGCTGGCGCCGCCACCTCCGCCTCCGCCACCCCCGCCGGCCTCGGATACGGCGGCGCGCGGCGACACCGCGCCGGTCAAGGATACGCGCGCTGCCTATGTTTATGTCCTGCAGCCCAAGGATACGCTTTACGGCGTGTCGCGCCGCTTCGGCGTGCCGGTAAAGGTCCTTTACGAAATGAACGGGCTGGCACCCAATGCGTCGCTGCGTATCGGCCAGAAGATACTGCTGCCGGCCAACGCCGTCGACAAGGGCAAGGAAGACCACGCCAATGGCCCTGGCATGGTCAGGCTCGATCAGGCGCTTGCGGCCAAGCCCGCCGCACCCGTGCCTGCTGCGCCCTCGACGTCCGCCAAGCCGGCGGTGAAACCCGCCGTGACGCCTCCCGCCACAACGACCACCACGACCACGACAACAACGACCAAGCCGGCCGTGGCGCCGCCGGGCAGCAAGCCCGCCACCAGCACGACCACGACTACCACCACGACGGCCGCACCGGCAAAGCCCGCAGCGTCGGGCGGCTTCCCGACCAATGCGCAACTGACGCAGATGGGCAAGGGCCTGTTCACCTGGCCGGTCAAGGGGCGGATCATTGTTCCGTTCGGCCAGCTGGCGCCCAACGTCCGCAATGACGGCATCAATATCGCCGCCGACGCCGGCACCGAGGTCCGGTCTGCGTCGGACGGCGTGGTCGTCTACCAGGGCGACCAGGTCAAGGAACTGGGCAACACGGTCTATATCAAGCATCCAAACGGCTGGTACACCGGCTATTCCCACCTTTCGACCATGACGGTGAAGAACAATGAAAAGGTCACAAAGGGCCAGGTGATCGGCAAGGTAGGCCAAAGCGGCGTCATCGACCGGCCGCAGCTGCACTTTGAAATTCGCTATACACCGTCCACGGATATTGCTCGTCCCGTCGATCCGACCTTGGTGCTGCCATAGCTTATCGTTGCTAAGAGCACGCCCGGCCTCATAGGCCGGGCAAAGGCCGTGGATAAATTCATTGACCTTTTTTCGCTTGCTCTTATGTATGGCACACATTTCAGGGCCGGGGGGCGCATGAACGCGCGCGACCGTCTGGCCTGACCTAAGTTCTGAGGAGAACGCTCTTGTTCGCTACGCCCGCTTTCGCCCAGGCCGCCGGTGCCGCTCCCGCCCCAGGTGGGGACCTGCTGTCCATGCTGCCGATGCTCATCGGCTTCGTCGCCATCATGTACTTTTTCATGATACGCCCGCAGGCGCAGCGCGCCAAGCAGCACAAGGCCATGCTCTCGGCATTGAAGCGCAATGACACCGTCGTCCTGTCGTCGGGTCTGATCGGCAAGGTGACGCGCATCGAGGACGCCGAAGTCATGCTGGAAATCGCCACGGGCGTGAATGTTCGCGTCGTCAAGGCGCTGATCACCGAGGTCCGCTCAAAGGGTGAGCCGGCGCCGGCCAACGATTCCAAGGCGGCCTAATCCCGCTGTTTATGGCTCTGGACGTCGTCCGGAGCCCTTTTTTGTATCCGGGTTGCTACGACCATGATGAATTTGTCGCGCTGGAAGGTTGGGCTTGTGCTCATCGCTACCTTTTGGGGCCTTCTCTATTCCTTGCCGAACCTTCTGTCCGCCGACCAGCGCGACAGCATCAAGAACTTCCTGCCGTCGAAGACGCTCAACCTGGGCCTCGACCTTCAGGGCGGTTCCTATCTGCTTCTCGAGGTCGATACCGCGGCTCTGATTCGGGAGGAAACCAACAACCTGGTCGAAGACATCCGGACGCGCTTCCGTGAGGAAGGCATACAGTTCAGCGGCCTCAACGCGCAGGGCACCCGGGTGTCGGTGAGCGTCAACAACGCAGCCGACGCTGACAAGGCCTATAAGATCCTGAACGAAATCACGGCGCCGCCAGCCAACACACAGGGCGTGCGCGATATTGCCGTGCATCGTTCGGGCCAGGCCTTCAATCTGAATTATACGGACGAAGGCATCCGCACGACGTCCGCTGCCGCTGTCGACGCCTCGCTGGAAGTCGTGCGCCGTCGCGTCGACGCGCTGGGTACGAAGGAACCGTCAATCGTTCGCCAGGGTACCAACCGCATTGTCGTCGAGGTCCCCGGCGAAAGCGATCCGGAGCAGCTCAAGCGCGTCATCGGCCAGACGGCCAAGCTGACCTTCCAGATGGTCGACGACAGCGTTTCGCAGCAGGACGCCATGGCCGGCCGCATTCCGCCGGGTTCGGAAATTCTGCCCTACGAGGAAGGCGGCGGCATGATTGTCGTACGCAAGCGCGTCCTCGTCTCCGGCAATAACCTCAAGAAAACCAATGTTGGCGCCGACCAGTATCAGCGTCCGGCCATCGAATTCAGCTTCGACGGCGACGGCGCCCGCAAGTTCGGTGAAGCGACGGCGCAGAATGTCGGCAAGCAGTTCGCTATCATCCTGGACGGCAAGGTCGTTTCGGCACCGCGCATCAACAGCCCGATCACCGGTGGTTCGGGGATAATCGAAGGCAATTTTACCGTCCAGAGCGCATCTGAACTGGTAAACATCCTTAAGGGCGGCGCACTTCCCGCACCGTTGAAAATCGAGCAGCAACGCACCGTCAGCGCCGAACTGGGCGCGGATTCGGTGTCGAAAGGCGCTCTGTCGACGGTCATCGCCCTGATTTCAGTCATCGTCTTCATGGTGTTGGCCTATGGCTTCCGGTTCGGCGGCATCGCCGTCGCCGCGCTGCTGGTCAACCTGGTGCTTCTTGTCGGCGGCATGTCGATGATGCAGGCCACCCTGACCTTGCCGGGTATTGCCGGCCTCATCCTGACCCTGGCCGTGGCGGTTGACGCCAACGTGCTGATCTATGAGCGCATGCGGGATGAAGTGCTTGCCGGACGAAATCTCATTTCGTCGCTTAGCGCCGGGTTTTCTCGCGCCATGGAAACCATCCTCGATGCCAACGTCACCTCGCTGGTGGCCGCGATCATCATGTACTTCCTGGGCGCAGGCCCTGTAAAAGGCTTTGCCGTCACGCTTATGCTCGGCATCTTCACCTCGGTCTTCTCGGCCGTTCTGGTCACACAGGTTCTGATCGCGGTCTGGTACAAATGGCGTCGTCCGAAGGCCCTGCCGATCTCCAATGATGTTGCGCCCAAGGCTTGGCCATTGATCAAGATCCTGCCCATCAAGACCAACCTGAACTTCGTTGCTTTCGCGCGTTATGCCGCCATGCTTTCGGTTGTGGGCGTCATTGCTTCGCTGTTCCTAACGATATATCCGGGCACCCCGCCGTGTGGCGGCCTGAACTGTGGTGTCGACTTCAAGGGTGGTACAGCCTTTGAAATGGTGACACCGGGCAAGGTCATCGACCAGGGCGTTTTGCGTGAATCCTTGACGGATCAGGGCTTGCGCGGCGTTCAGGTCCAGGGCGTCGGTGACGGGACAGAAGCCATGATGGCATTTGAAACGCCGGGCGATGCCGTAGCCAAGGTCGACAGTGTGAAAGCAAAGCTCGCAGAGCAATTCCCGGGCGCCAAGTTCACCAATACTGAAATCGTTGGCGCCAAGGTTTCGAGTGAACTGCTGACTGGCGGCGTTCTGGCGCTTGCCATCGCAATCGGCCTGATGATGATCTACATCTGGTTCCGGTTCGAATGGCAGTTCGGTCTGGGCGCGGTTTTCGGCCTGATGCATGACGTCATCCTGACCTTTGGCCTGTTCGCCCTGTTCAAGCTGGAATTCGACCTGCGCGCCGTGGCGGCCATCCTGACCATCATCGGCTATTCGATGAACGACACCGTCGTCGTTTTTGACCGGCTGCGCGAAAATTTGCGTAAATACAAGAAGATGCCGTTACGAGACATCATCAACCTGTCGATCAATGAGACCTTGTCGCGAACAATCATTACCGGCGTCACAGCTGTGATGGCTCTGACTGGACTGGCTGTCCTGGGTGGCGAGGCGTTGTTCAGCTTCTCGGTTGCGATGATCTTCGGTATCATCTTCGGTACCTACAGCTCGGTCTATGTCGCGGCTCCGGTCATTCTGCTCTGGGGCGTCAACCGCAATTCGGGCGACGCCGAAGTCGTCGATATGGGCGGCTTCAAGGGCAGCAAGAAAGAGAAAATCCTGCCGTGACCCCATCGGAGCGCGAGCCGAAATCGGAAGATGTCCGGCTCGCAGCGTCCTTCATTTCCGACCCGGTAAAACGGGCGGACGTGCTGGCGCTTTACGCCTTTCTCGAAACCCTGCGCGACATCCCCGAGCGGACGACGGAGCCGCTGATGGGAGAGATTCGCCTCAGATGGTGGTATGAGGCGCTTGAGGAAATCCGTGACGGCAAGACGCCGCGCTATCATCCTTTGACAGAAGTCCTGGAGCGTATCATTCCGCAGTACGCTCTGCCGGTGCAGGAACTGCTCGACTGCGTCGAAGGGCAGATGCCGTTGCTGGATCGGTTGCCGCTTGATCTGAAGGCGGCCCTGAAGCTTGTCGACGCAGGCGAGGGCGTTGTCGCCCGGCTTTCGGCCGCTATTCTCGACCCATCGGGTGACGTCACTCTGCTGGTGGCGCCCGCGCGCTTCTACGGTCTGGCGCAGCTGAAGCAGAACCAGCGCCTTCAGGATGCAGGCGAAGCCGAGGGCGCGCATCTGCGCCGCGACGCCGCCAGGGCCGCTGAAAAACTGCCCGCCTCGCTGATGCCGCTTGCCCTGGCGGCGGCGCTGGCCGAAGGCATCTGGACCGGCCGGCCATTGGGTCCGTTGGCCAAGCGCCTGCGGCTCTTCTGGGCGTTCGTGACAGGCCGGGTCTGAGGAGTACCTCAGGTCTTGGGCTTGTCCTTCTTCTTGAAGATGCCGCCGACAATCCCGTCATAGGGGGTCTTCTTGACCGTTACCGGGGGCGGCGTCGCCGGCAGGATGACCTTTTCCGGATAGGCCTTCCAGCCGCTCATGACCAGATCGCGGAAGCCTGAGCATTTTGGCAGGACGCGCACCGTGCCGCTGGCCGGCTTGGCGAAGGGAGCCGATTGCAGGATGTCCGGCCGGGTCGGGTCGATAAAGGTCCAGTCGCCTTTCAGGCCGTAGCCTTTTTCGCCGCCGGTCCTGACCGCGGTATACGCCGTGCGCGCCTGAAGCTCACTGACGCCGAAACTGATCATGGCGCGATAGAAGATGTCGTCGGCTTCTTCGCGCTTGCCGGGCTGGCCGATGGCGTAGAGCCAGTCGTGGATGATGGCGGCGCGTGCCGTCGGGCCCTGCGGATCGATCACGCCCTGGCCGAACCACGGCACGGAGGCGAAGTCGGTCACATACCATTTCGGCACGACGATCACCCTGCCGGTCGCGGCGTCGCAATAGGGGAATTCCTCGTTGAGCGTGAACAGCTTGCGGCCGTTTTTCATCTTGTTGAACAGAATGACCGGCTGCGGCGTCAGGGAACTTGGCTTGATGGTTGGCGCCACAGGCATATAGACCGTCGTGGTCGTTTCGGCGCAGCCGCCCAGCAGCAAGGTCGCACACCCTGCCAGAATCGCCGCCCCCCGCTGCAATCCCTTCATTGTCATCTCACTCAAATCACGCGACTTCCGGTTCCGTCGCCCTATGTAGCCACGAATTAAGGTCATTTAAAGCCCTGAGACTCATCAAACGCTTCTTGGCGCGGCCGCGCTCCTTCAGCGGTATCTTCTGGCCGTTTTCGTCGGCCTTGGGCGCCTCCATCGGCGGCAGCAGGCCGTAATTGACATTCATGGGCTGGAACGCGCCGCCTTCGAGATGGCCGATGGTGATGTGGTTGATCAGGGCGCCCAGCGCCGTTGTTTCAGGGGGCGCCTCCTGAACCCGCCCGAGCGCCTGGGCTGCGGCGAACCGTCCGGCCAGAAGGCCTATGGCGGCACTTTCGACATAGCCTTCGACGCCTGTGATTTGTCCGGCGAAACGGATTGATTTTTCTGGATAAACCGCCTTCATCCGCAACTGACGGTCAAGGATTTTCGGCGACTGGATGAAGGTGTTGCGATGCAGCCCGCCAAGGCGCGCGAACTGGGCGTTCTCCAGGCCCGGAATCATGCGGAAGATGTCGGCCTGCGCGCCATGCTTCAGCTTGGTCTGGAAACCGACCATGTTGTAGAGCGTGCCCAGCGCATTGTCCTGGCGAAGTTGGATGATAGCGTGCGCCTTGACCGTCGGATTGTGCGGATTGGTCAGCCCGACGGGCTTCATCGGTCCGTAGCGCAGGGTCTCACGGCCGCGTTCGGCCATGACTTCGATCGGCAGGCAGCCGTCGAAATAGGGAACGTGTTCCCATTCCTTGAACTCGGCCTTGGGGCCATCCAGCAGGGCGTCGATAAAGGCTTCATACTGCGCCTTGTCCATCGGGCAGTTGATATAGGCGGCTGCGTCGCCACCCGGACCTTCCTTGTCGTAACGCGACTGACGCCAGGCCTTGGACATATCGATACTGTCGGCATGCACGATCGGCGCGATCGCGTCGAAGAAGGACAGGTGACCTTCTCCGGACAGTTCCAGAATGACGTTGGACAAGGATTCGGAGGTGAGGGGCCCGGTCGCACAGATGATGTTGTCCCAGTCGGTATCCATCAGACCGGACACCTCTTCGCGCACCACGGTTACCAAAGGGTGCGAGGCCAGGGCCGCGGTGACCGCACCCGAAAAGCCGTCGCGATCGACGGCAAGCGCCCCGCCGGCCGGCACCTGATGAGCGTCGGCGCATTTGAGGATCAGGCTGCCGGCCCGGCGCATCTCCTCATGCAGCAGGCCCACGGCATTGAATTGCCAGTCATCGGACCGGAAGGAGTTGGAGCACACCAGTTCGGCAAGGCCATCCGTGTGGTGCGCGTCAGTGGTTATGGTCCGGCCGTCGCCGTCTTCACCGCCGCGCATTTCGTGCAGGACGACGGGGACGCCCTGGCCGACGATCTGCCAGCAGGCTTCGGAACCGGCCAGTCCGCCGCCGATAACATGAATGGGTTTGATGTTGTGCGTTGTCATGGGGCGGCTGTATCGCATGCGCACGGATGTGAAAAGGCCCGTCGCCTTCACATGTGTGTCCGGATTATCAAACACGCTGTTATTCTGGCAACGCTACGAAAAATATCCTTCTCACGCGAATGGATTTGTTTCTAAATGGTAAATGACCCGATTGTGGCCAAAGGCTCTATGCTGTAAGGGTCTTGCGATTGGATGAGGGGTGGGGTTCCCAATGAATTCGAGGCCGTCGTTTTCGCTTGGACGCGCACTGTCGGCGGCGTTTGCCTCACTTCCGGCGGCATGGGGTGGCGCGTGGGGCGTGCTCCTGCTGTGGTGCGTGCTCGCCGTCGTTCTGCCGCAATTGCATATCCAGATTGTGCCGGCCTGGGTTTTGGACGCCGGCACTGCGCTTTTGGTCCTGATCCTGCAATATATCGCATATGGCGCCCTTTATCGGATCGCGCTGTTTGGCCGTGACGCGCGTAAGCACGGGCTGGGCTTTGGAGGCTTGCAACTGGGCGGGGCGGAGGTGCGACTTTTTCTCGCCGATCTGATTGTCGCCCTATTCGGACTGCTTGTCGCCGCAGCTGTCGGCGTTGTCTTTCTCATCGCGTTCAACACGGCAGGCATGGCGGAAGGACACGGCGATACGATCGTTGCCATAGAAGCGATGTTTAAGCGCCACGAGGGCAAGGATTGGATATTTATCGGCTACCTGCTCGCCGCCTGGGTATTCCTGATTTTCGTAGGCCTGAAATTCGCTTTGATGGCGGCGGCGAACGTCGCCGAACGTCGCCTGGTAACGCTCAATGCACTTGGCCTGAGTTCAGGTAATGTCGGTAAGCTGTTCATTGGCCTGGTCATACTGTCGCTTCCGGTTATTATTCTGCTCCTGTGCGGTATCGCCGCCGCAGGCATCATGGGAATTGGTCTCAGCGGTGCGAACATGGGCGGATCCGCGGCACTGTTTGTCCATCAGGCCATCCTGGTTTTTCTGTATATACCGATCATGATCGGATTTTTGTCTTCGGCTTACGGGCAGATTGTGGCATCACGCACTAGATAAGTGTCGCACGTCGTCTGAGTTGAGGATCAATATGAAGCTGCCGTTCGACTTTGCGTTCGAAGGGTTTCGCATCATCCGGGAAAAGCCTTCCTTGTTGCTGCCCTGGGGACTCCTGACGCTTGTGGGTTTCGGCGCCACCGCCGTCATCACCTCTCTGGCGGCCCCGGTTATGGCGGACCTTCAGCGGGCCATGTCCACAAATGATATGGCCGATATTGTTGCCGCCGCCGTCAAGCTGATCGTTGTTTATGCGCCGGTGGCGACGATCAATCTGGTTATCCAGGCTGTGACCTGTTGTGCCGTTTTCCGCGTCGTGCTTGGGCGACCGCTGCCGTCGTTTGGCGGCTTGCGTTTCGGCAGGGATGAACTGAGGCAGATCGCGGTGAGCATCCTGTTCCTCTTGCTTGCCTTCGTGATCTATGTTGCCTTTGTCGTTGCCGGCCAGATCCTCGCTGTCGGTATGGTGCTTCTGCTGGGCGGGCCTTCGACGCCAGCAGGGATGGTCAGCATCTTCGTCGTCGTGCTGGTTGTTCTGTTGGCCGTCTTTTACGTTCTTTCGCGTTTGACGCTCTGTTCCGTCCAGAGCTTCGATCAGGGGCGGATCAACATCTTCGGATCTTGGGCGTTGACCAAGGGCAATGCAGGCATGTTAATGCTGGGCTACTTCGTGGCCTTGCTCGCGGCTTCGCTGGTGTTGTTCCTCTGCATTGCCGCGTTTGCCGCGATCGTCATAGCCATCTCGGGTGGCGATGCTTCGGCCTTGGAGCGCATGCAGGAATCGGCGACACTGGGTGTTCAGGGATTGGGCAATCCAGTGATGATCGCCTACCTGATTGTGGTCAACGGTCTGGTGGTGCCCTTGCTGATGGCTATCAGTTTCGGTGCGCCGGCCGCGGCCTACAGGCGTCTCGTCATCAGCGGCGCAGCCGTTGAAAGCCTGTTCTGACGGTTCGATATAAAAGGGATAATGGACCGGATGGACCTGCGTTTGAACTTTGCATTGGAGGGGTTTCGCCTCCTGAGGGCGCGGCCCCAACTGCTGGCCTTCTGGGGAGCGGTCTCGCTGTTTGGCTGTGGTATCTGCCAGTTGCTGATGGTCGCGATTGCAGGCCCCTATTACAACGATATCTTGGCGCTGCAGACCAAGCCGGGCGACATGGCGCTCATGGCCAAGGTCATGCCGCCCGTTTTCAGCGCGCTTGCAGCTTCGACGCCGGTCTATCTGCTCACGACAGCCATATTGATCTGCGCCATCTGTCGCGCCGGCCTTGAGACCGAAAACGACCGGTTGGGCTTCCTGAGGTTTGGCCTGAAAGAGCTGCGTGTACTCGTCGTTCTGATCATTATGCTTTTTCTGTCGCTAATGACTCTGATGGCGTCGGGATTGGTCCTGGGCATTTTCGGTCTGGGGCAGCAGCAAACCCTGGTGATGGTGCTGAGCGGCGCGGCGATTGCCTGGCTGCAGCTGAGATTGTCGCTGAATCTCGTACAGAGTTTCGCGACAAATCGTGTGGACGTCTTCGGCAGTTTCCAGCTCACGCGTGGCCGGTCGCTTCCTTTGCTGGGGGGATACTTGCTGGCCTACGCTCTGGCCACGGTCGTCTGGTACCTGGCGATGACGATCATGAAGGGCGTCCTTGTACTCGTGTTTGGCCTGCAACAGGGCGCGGCTGACCCCGATATGAGCAGTCTGGCGGCATTTCTGACGCCGCAGGAAATTGTCCTGTACGTGATGTTATTTGGTATCTTCTGGCCGCAGATCATGGTGATCATCCATGCGCCGGCGGTCGCGGCTTACCGCGAATTGAAAGCCTGATTCCAAGCAATACGCCAAAAGTGTGCAGCGGTTCCTGGCTACAGTCTAGCTGCCGGTGACGTGCAAAAAGTCGCGTTCGTTGCGAGCTTGGATGGGACGCGAGTTTGGTCCGACCAGACGCTCAAAAGCGTCGGCCTGTTCGGCGCTGACGCTGAGCGGCGACGAATAGACCATCCAGGTCACGCCTTCCTTGCATGGCGGCGTCGTCAGCGACCCAGAGTAGACGTAGAAGTCCTCGGTCGCCGGCATCAGGTCCTGGGGATTGATCAGCAGGTCCGCCAAGGGCACCGGCTTGCCGGCATCGGTCGGAAGATAGGTCCAAAGCGAGCCCAGCATGGGATCTGCCGCGCCGATGTCGGACAGCACGCCGATCACCAAAAGGTCGCCCTTGTCGTTCTGGTGGACGAAGTGCGTCTCCAGGACGGCGCGGTGGCCGTTGATGGCGTGTTCGCTGGGGGAATGGAAGTGAAACTGCTTGAGCTTATACGGCACGCCATCGACCGTTATTCCGCCGGCATCGGTCAGGGCGATCTGAATCGTGTGCCCGTTGTTCTGTATCGTTGCCGCTGACGGTTGATAATTGAATATCACCTTGGCTGACCGTTGTTTAGTAATCCCGGCAATGTCGATCGGCGACTGGCGGTGACCGGACTTGCACACGGCATTCTCGCCACCGAGTTCGGCCCAATGGTCGGGACCTTCCTTGCCTTCATAGGTCCAGTGATGCAGCGTTGCCGGCACAACTCCGCCATGTTCGCCGCCGTGCGCCGCCTCACCATGCCCGTCGCCGTGTCCCTTGTCCTTGGATGAACAACCGGACAGGGCCAGCGCCACCAGACCGGCGGCCAGACACAGAGCGGGGAGGGAAGGCGATATTTGTCTCATACCGCACCTTCGCCCGAAATGGTTAAGGCTCTTTAAAGCGCGTTAACCATGCCATTCGGGGTAGGGCGCGCAATCCAAAAACCGGCGCCCACTTTTTGGATTGCGCGCTTGTGAATCTTACTGCGCGGGTTCCAGATGGCGTTGGCGGTGCTTGGCCAACATCTGCTTGAGATACTTGCCGGTCCACGACTTTGCATTCTCCGCCACCTGTTCGGGCGTGCCCGAGGCCACGATCTCGCCGCCGCCGTCGCCGCCTTCCGGGCCGAAATCGAGCAGCCAGTCCGCCGTCTTGATGACGTCGAGATTGTGCTCGATGACGACGACCGTATTGCCGTTGTCGGTCAGCTCATGCAGCACTTCAAGGAGCTTGCGCGTGTCCTCGAAATGCAGGCCGGTCGTCGGCTCATCCAGGATATAAAGCGTCTTGCCGGTGGCGCGTTTGGACAGCTCCTTCGACAGCTTGACGCGCTGCGCTTCACCGCCTGACAGGGTCGTCGCCTGCTGGCCGATCTTGATATAGCCCAGGCCAACGCGTTCCAGCGTTTTCATCTTGTCGCGGATCGACGGCACGGCCTTGAACAATTCTGCGCCTTCCTCGACCGTCATGTCCAGAACGTCGGCGATCGAATGACCCTTGAAGACGATGTCGAGCGTTTCGCGGTTATAGCGCTTGCCGTGACAGACGTCGCAGGTGACGTAGACGTCGGGCAGGAAGTGCATCTCGATCTTGAGGAGGCCGTCGCCCTTGCACGCCTCGCAGCGGCCGCCCTTGACGTTGAAGCTGAAGCGGCCGGGCTTGTAGCCGCGCGCCTGCGATTCCGGCAGGCCGGCGAACCAGTCGCGGATCTGGGTGAAGGCGCCGGTGTAGGTC
>CAMLLA010000031.1 GCA_946480525.1 uncultured Asticcacaulis sp.
ATTTGTGTGACAAAGTGCACTTATCCGGGCGCCCGTTCGCCGGTCCGCGAGACACTTGGCTTATGCTTCGACATCCTGCACGCCCCCCGGCAGACGAATCCGCACCTTGAGCCCCCCCAGCGTCGAGCGGTCGAACTTCAGCGTTCCGCCATAGGCGCGCACCAGTTCATCGACGATCGAAAGGCCAAGACCTGTTCCTGGCACGCTTTCGTCCAGACGCGCGCCGCGTTTCAGCACCTCGTCGAAGCGCGCTTCGTCAAGGCCCGGGCCATCGTCCTCAATGTTGAGCGCCAGGACGTGTTCGGCCTCGGAAAACTCGGCGGTGATGCGGACGCGGTGCTTGCACCAGATACAGGCGTTTTCCAGCAGGTTGCCGGCGATTTCCTGCAAGTCCTGCTTCTCGCCGCGGAACATCAGCGTCTCGGGGGCACGCCAGTCGATGACCACACCCTTGTCGTGGAAGACCTGCTCCAGCATGACGGCCAGTTCGTCCAGCACCGGCTCGACCTGGGTACGCTCGCCCATGGACTGGGCGCGGGCGGTGGCGCGGGCGCGACGCAGGTGGTGATCGACCTGGGCGCGCATGGCTTCGGCCTGCTTGCGTACCATCTCGTTCAGTGGTCCGCCGTCATTACCGGCCGCCGTCAGCAACACCGACAGCGGCGTCTTCAGTGCATGCGCCAGGTTGCCGACGTGCATGCGCTGGCGCTCCATCATCTCCTGCGAATCGTCGAGGAAGGCGTTCATCTGGCGTGCCACCGGCGTAATTTCGGCCGGATAGGTCTTGAGCAGGCGTTGCTGCTCGCCGCGCTGGATGGCGGCGATCTCGCCGGTCAGGTCGAACAAGGGACGCAGGCCGAAACGGACCTGGAAATAGATGGCCAGCAAGGAGCCGATCGCCAGCAACAGCAAGGCCAGGGTGGTCATCAGCGCGAAGGTCTCGACCTGCTTGTCCATTGGCCGGCGATCTTCGGCGGCGACGAAGACAAAGGCGCGACCGTCGATCATCGAGAAGATGGCCGCTACGCGCAACGCTTCTCCCTGCGGACCGAAGCTGTTGTAGAAAACCGGCTTGCCAGATCCTTCCCGCACCTCATTGACGACCTCGGCGGGGATCGGAATACGGGCATTCCACAGCGAGCGCGAACGCGCCGGATCGCTGATCCTGCCATCCTTTGCGATCTCGCTGACCTGCCAGTAGAGGCCGGAATAGACGCGATTGGTGCGCGTATCGAAGAAGGGCGGCGTGACAATACGGCCGTCGCTGGCGACATCCGTATCGACGTAGAGGTTGTCGGCAATCTGTCCGACCCCAAGTTCGAACCGCCGCAACGCCGTCTCGTGGAAATAGTAGGTCAGGGCAATGCCGGTCATGACCAGCATGAAGATAAACCAGGCCGCGGCCAGCCGGATCAGCCGCCCGACCAGCGAATTGCTGCGGCTGGTGACAAGGCGCCAGAATCCGCGCAGACGTTCCGTCTCTTTTGCGAGCGGCGCTGGGTCGGTCATAACGCCGCCCCAGCCTTCACAGGTTTTCGACTTCGCCGTGCAGCGGCTTGAGGCGATAGCCCAGTCCGCGGACCGTTTCGATACGGTCATTACCTATCTTCTTGCGCAGCCGGCCCATGAACACTTCGATGGTGTTGGAATCGCGGTCGAAATCCTGATCGTACAGATGCTCGACCAGTTCGGTGCGCGAGATCACCCGGTTCTGGTGCAGCATCAGATAGTGCAGCAGCCTGTATTCCAGCGAGGTCAGACGCAGCGGTTCGCCGTTAACCGAGGCGCGCGCGGCGCGCGGATCGAGCCTGAGGCCACCACAAGTCAAAAGCGGCTGGGCGTGGCCGGCGGCGCGGCGTACCAGGGCACGCAGGCGCGCCAGCAATTCCTCGGTATGGAAGGGCTTGGTCAGGTAGTCGTCGGCGCCGGCGTCGAAGCCCGACACCTTGTCGCTCCACGCGCCGCGCGCGGTCAGGATCAGGACGGGCGTCGTCTTGCCTTCGCGCCGCCACCGTTCCAGCACCGACACGCCATCGATCTTGGGCAGGCCGAGGTCGAGGATGATGCAGTCGTAAGGTTCGGTGTCGCCCAGGAAATGAGCTTCCTCGCCATCGGGCGCATGGTCCACGACATAGCCGGCGTCACTGAGAGAGGCCTTCAATTGACGCGACAGATCGGGATCGTCTTCAGCAAGCAGAATACGCAATTCGAATTCTTTCCTTGATTATCTTTCGCCGACAATGCGGCCGGAATCGGCATCGACCAGCAGGTCGACGCGGCCGTTCGGCGTCGCAACACGCACCCAGAAGATTGAGCCGCTTTGCTGGCCGGCATCCAGGACCCGCCCGCGGCTCGAGGCGATAGACATGGCGCGATTTATGCGGCCGTCATTGCGGTCTTCGCGCCGGTCATTGCCGCCGCGATTGTCGTCGCGGCTATCCCGCCAGTTGCTGCCGCCATTATTATTGCCACGATCCTCACGGTCATCGCGGTCGCGGCGGCGCCGGTCCTGGTCGCCGCCAATCCTGACGACCACCGCGGCTTCCGCTCCCTGCACCAGATCGCGCAAGGTCTCAGCCTGCGCGCCTACCGGGGCGACAGTCAGAGCCAGACAGAAAAGAGCGATAATCCGTTTCATGTTCCCGACAATAGGACCGCCGACCTGAACCTTAGCTGAACAGCACAGCCAGACATAGCCCGGCGCGCAAAAAAGTCTCGACCCTTGTCTTGCATAAGACAACACAAAAACAAAGAGTTAGAGCGTTGTCATTATATGACGCCCTGTTTTTTGAAAAAAATTCGCCCAACAGGAGAACCGACGAAGCGGAATCACTTCCTCCGCATGCCCGGCGCATAGGGCGCCTCGGCCCGCCAGCGCTCGGCAAGCGCCATCAGTTCCCGGCGGATATCCTCCGGCATTTTTTCCGACTGCCCATCCGGCATGGCGATGGCAATGTGCGCGAACAGGTCGCCGCGCTCATTGTCCTTGTGGAAGGCGCCTCTGCCCTTCAGGCGCAAAGTCGCGCCCGAATTCGTGCCTGCGGCGATGTTGACGCTGACCGGCCCATCCGGTGTCGGCGCCTGAACCTTGCCGCCCAGCAGCGCGTCCGGCAGAGATACAAACAGGTCCATATGCAGGTCGTTGCCTTCCAGCCGGAAGATCGGATGCTCCTTGACCCGCAGCTCTATCATGGCGTCGCCGGGCGAACCGCGGCCGCCGGGCGCGGGCGAGCCCTGCCCTTTCAACCGAAGCATCTGGCCGTCGCGCGCGCCCTTGGGAATATTGACGTCGACCGTGCGCCCGTCCGAAAACAGGACGCGGCGCGTATTGCCGACGATGGTGTCGAGGAGGTCGATATCCAGCTTGATCTTGACGTCATTGCCTTTGGCCGGAGGCGCCGAGCCGAACGGCGAACCGCCAAAGCCGCCCGCACCGGCACCCGCGCCGCCGCCGCGCCGGCCGCCCGCGCCGAACATATCGAAGATGTCTTCGAAATCCATGCCTTCAAAGCGGCCGCCGGCGC
This sequence comes from uncultured Asticcacaulis sp., assembly GCA_946480525.1. Next base: position 3,525 of record CAMLLA010000031.1, read on the forward strand.
CGCCGAAGCCACCACTGCCACCACCGAAACCGCCGCCCGGTCCGGCGCCGCCGCCAAAGCCGCGATAAATGTCGCGGCCGTCGGCGTCGATCTCGCCACGGTCGAAGCGTTTGCGCTTGTCGGCGTCCTTCAGGAAATCATAGGCGGCCGTGATGCGCTTGAAGCGTTCTTCGGTCGCCTTGTTGCCCTTGTTCTGGTCGGGATGCAGTTCCTTGGCCAGCTTGCGGAACGCTTTTTGGATTTCAGCATCGCTGGCGCCGCGCGTGACGCCCAGTTCAACATAAGGGTCATTAGCCACTGTGGTAAAAGTCCTCCTGCGCGACAAATTTTGTCCTACAGAGAAACTTTTCAAGAGGCAAGCGCGGCAAATGCGTCAGCGCAGTTCGATCCAGACCGGCGCGTGATCGCTGGTCTTGTCCCAGCCACGCACATGACGGTCGACTTCCGCACGTTTAAGCCGCTTTGCCACCTTTGGACTGAGCAGCAGGTGGTCGATCCTGAGGCCGGCATTGCGCTCCCAGCGTTTGCGCAGATAGTCCCAGAAGGTATAGATCCGCTCGTCCGGATGCCGCTTGCGCAGAGCGTCGGTCCAGCCCTGCGCCATCAGTCCGGCAAAAGCATCGCGAACCTCGACGCGAAAAAGGGCGTCGTCCAGCCATCGTTCAGGCGCGTAGACGTCGAGATCGGTCGGCATGACATTATAATCACCTGCCAGAACCACCGGGGCGCCGCTGTCGAGCAGCTCCTGCGCATGACGCTTCAACCGGTCGAACCAGCGCAGCTTGTAATCAAACTTCGGGCCGGGCCAGGGGTTGCCGTTCGGCAGGTAAAGACACCCGATCAGGACGCCGCTGATGGCGGCCTCGATGTAGCGGCTGTGCAGGTCTTCCGCTTCGCCTGGAAGACCGCGGCGGGTCTCTACCGGCTCTTTCCCTCGCGCCAGTATCGCGACGCCATTCCACGACTTCTGCCCCTGCCAGATGGCGCCATATCCCGCGTCTTCCAGCGCCTTTGCCGGAAACTTTTCATCGGGCGCCTTCAGCTCCTGGAGGCAGACGGCGTCGGGCTTCGCTTCGTCCAGCCAGCGCAGCAGAACCGGCAAACGACCGTTCACGCCGTTGACATTGTAGGTGGCGATTTTCATGGCTGCATTGAACGCCGCGCGCCGTAAGCGCGAAACATGGCAGGCGCGCCGCAATGTCAAACACGAATAAGATCAGGCAGGGGACTTTTCCGGCGGGTCGTCGTCGATATCGCATGGCCAGTCCGAACGGTCCTCGCTCAGGTCCCATGCGGCGAAGTCCAGCGCGTCTTCGACATCCGGCAGGGCCACTTCGGAAATCGTCTGGCCGCGCACCGATACGCCCGCCCGGTGCACGGTTTCGCGATCGCCGGTGATCAGATGGTGCCAGCGCGGCAGGGGCTTGCCTTCGTGCAGCCGGCGATAGGCGCAGGACATGGGCATCCACTCCAGCGCCTCGATATTACCGGGCGTCAGCTTGATGCAGTCCGGCACGTACTTTTTGCGGTTGGCGTAATCTGAACAGCGGCACAGGTCGCTATCGAACAGCTTGCAGTGGACACGGGTCGGAATAACCTCCAGCGTATCCTCGTCCTCGAACCGCACCAGGCAGCACAGGCCGCAGCCATCGCACAGGGATTCCCACTCCTGCGCGTTCATCTGCGCAAGAGTCTTGGTTTCCCAGAAGGGTTTAACGGGCGCGGCACTGTCACTCATTGCGGCTATATAGTCTGCCGCGCCCGAATATCAAAATCAGATCATGCAGGACGGCGTTTGACGACCAGCAGAGCCAGACCGGCCAAGGCAGCGATGCCCATGGCGGTGCCCGGGCGGCGGGCGATGAAGTCCTTTACCGGCGCCGGCAGCTTGTTGAGGTGTTCGGAAAAGGGCAGACCCTTGATTTCACGAGGCTGTTGCGAGGTATCCTTGACGGCGGTGTCGAGGGTTTGCATGGCGGTCATCTCCTTAAGTCACAACGATTGACCTCTCGACCCTAACACCGGAAGGAATAAGACCGCCGCGAAGGACACGGCCTGCGTTCGTCAGAATGTCATAAGCCAGGCTGGGGTTTGCCAGAGCTGTCGACCCTGCCGCCGGGCTTGTTGGTGCCGTCGTCAAGCGCTTCGGCAGGTTGGCCATCCGGCCAGTCGGCGCTGGTCTTGCCGCCACCCGACAGGCCGGCGGCGATCACCGCCTTGGTCGCGCGCAAGGCTTCACCTTCGCTCAACGGCTGATCGCCGCGCGCCGGGCCCTGGACGGTCTTGTCGTCCGTGCCCTCCTCAGGAAACGGGTCCGGCTGGTTCTGAGCCTGCTGGCGTTCGGCGTGTTCGGCCACATCGACATCAGTCTCAGTGGCGCGGGTTTCGGTATTCACGGCGTCGGTCATGGCGATCTCCTTTGCCGAAAACCGTACGCCCGCCGGTATAAGAACGCGATATCGAGCTTAGGACGTATGTGGCGCGACAACATCAACATATGTAGAGTTTCGGATTGACTCAAAACTCTACATATGTTGATATCGCTTCATGCCCAGACGCCCGAACATCTCCCTCCAGACCCGCACAGTCTTATCCGCCCTTTTCGCTCAGCCACAGGCCTGGCGCTATGGCTATGATCTGTCGAAGGAAACCGGGCTGAAATCCGGAACGCTCTATCCGCTTCTCATTCGCCTGGCCGACCAGGGCCTGCTTGAGACGGAATGGCGCGAACCGCTTCAGCCGGGAAAACCGCCGCGCCACGCCTATCGCCTGACCGCGCAAGGCCAGGCACTGGCTGCCGAACGCGAAGCCGAAGCGCTTGCACCAACGGGCTTGCGGGAGGCGCAGGCATGAGTGTCGCCCTTTCGCTGGCCAGACTTACCATTCAAATCCTGCCGCCGCATCGCCGCGCCTGGGGCAAGGCCATGGCCGCCGAAGTCGCCGCCATCGATGATCCAACCGACGCCCTTGTCTTTGCCGCCGGCTGCCTGTGGGCCGCCCTCTCCGAAAGGATTAGCCTGATGAAAGCCTTTGTCTTTGCCGGCCGCCTCGGCGTCGCCCTGGTAACCGTACTTTACGCTCTGTCGTTCCTGTATTTCACCAGCAACGGCCTGGGGCGCGATAATCCGCCGCCGCACCTGCCCTTCCTTCTCGGCTGGCAGGTAAGCACGGGACTAAGCCATTTGGCAGCGGCAGGTTTTCTGGTGTTCTGGCGGCCAAAGCCATTCCTCTGGGCCTGCGCCGCCACTGCGGTTCCTGCCTCGGCCCTGACGATATTTGGCCTTACCGGAATGATAATGGGTAAGCTGGCGCCGGGCACAATGGTCATCTCGTTCGCCTGGCCATTTGTACCCATCGCCATGCTGATGGGCGCGGCCTGGCTGTTCGCATGGCTGGAACAGACGCCGAAAAAGCCGGTATACGTCTGAGCCTCAAATGGATCTCACGAGCCCGTCTTGTGAAACACCACAGTGCTGATAGTCTGCGAGCATTGTCCTGGCACCATGACGACTATGATCACGCGATATCCAAAGAACGTTCCAGGGGACTTTTACGTCGAAGAGGGCTGCTGCGTGACGTGCGCGGTCCCGATGGCGGAGGCGCCCGAGTTCTTCGAAATGGATGACGAGCAATGCTACGTCATCAGGCAACCTGCGTCGATGCAAGAAGCCGACTACCTTTTGAACGCGATTGGCACCCAAGAAGTCGGCTGCATCCGGTACGCCGGTGAAGACAAAAGCATTATCGTGCGAATGGTGGACAACGGAGACGGAGACAGTTGCGACAGCCCGTCGGTGTTGTTGCTGTTACGAACAATCGCCAAATTTACGTACGCTGCCGCTACACCTGAAGCCTTCCTGCGCCAATTCGTCAAGGCGACGCAAAAGCATGCGCGTGCAGCACGGCATACAATCAATTTTAGCAAGATTATAATGCAAGGTGAGGCCGCACAGATTGATCTCGTTCTTTACGGGCGTTTGACCGGCAGCTTACTCGTCACGTCGCTGGGTCCGGCAACCTTCAAAATGTCGCTAAAAAGTGAGACGGGTTACGTGAGTACGCTGGCCGAGAGGATTCACAACCTACTCGCCACAGTTCCGGTCAAAGACGTTTGGTGGATGAACCAATTCGAGTGGGACAACGGATTGGGCGAACGCATGCCTTGAGGCGAGCTTTTTACGCGGCCGATCGGGTGAGGGGCTTCCATTCGTAGCCCCTACCCGCTAAATCCGGCCCATGAGTTCCAAGCCCCCCCTGCTCGCCCTGAAAGACGTCCGCCTGATGGACGGGATGACGCCCTTGTTCGACGGTGTCGATATCGCCATCGAGCCGCGCATCCGTGCCTGCCTTGTCGGGCGCAACGGCGCCGGCAAGTCGACCCTGATGCGCATGCTGTCCGGCCTGATCGAACCTGATTCCGGCGAGCGCTACGTGCAGCAGGGCATCCGTTTTGCCCACGTGCTCCAGGAACCGGAACCCAAGGGCGAGACCATCCTCGACTGGGCATGCTCGGGCGGGGCGGAACACTACACCGCCGAGTCCGAGCTGTGGGCCTTCGGCATCGATCCATCGGGTCCGACTGGCTCGATGTCGGGTGGCGAGAAGCGCCGCGCCGCCTTGGCCAAGGCGTTCGCCGAAGACCCCGACCTGATCTTCCTCGACGAGCCGACCAACCACCTCGACATCTTCGCCATCGAAACACTCGAAGACCGGCTGCGGTCGTTCCGTGGCGCGGCCTTGATCGTCAGCCACGACCGCACCTTCCTGGAGCGCGTCACCCAGCGCTGCTACTGGCTCTATGAACGCCGGATCCTGCGCCGGGACGAAGGCTATAAGGGCTTCGACGAATGGCAGGCCAAGATGGAGGCAGAAACCGCCGAGAGCTTGCGCCGCCTGGAAAAGGCGATCGAGCGCGAAACCTATACCTTCTACCGCTCGATCACCGCCCAGCGCACGCGTAACGAGGGTCGCGCCGCCCGCCTGGAAGCCATGCGCCGCGACCATTCGGAACGTATGAAGCTGATGGACAAGCCGATGGAAATGGTCATCGACTCAGGCGCGACCTCCGGCAAGCTGGTGGCGGAACTGCGCGGCATCTCCAAGTCCTTCGGCGACAAGGTCCTCCTGAAGAACTTCTCGACGCGGATCATCCGCGGCGACCGGCTGGCCATCGTCGGCCCGAACGGCGCCGGCAAGTCGACCCTGGTCAAGCTTCTGATCGGTCAGATTCCGGCGGACTCGGGCGAAATCAAGCTGGGGACCAATCTCGATGTCGCCTATCTCGATCAGGGACGTGATGCCCTGAAAGGCGACGAGACGCTATGGGACGTTCTGGCCAATTCGGGCTCGGATTCGATCATGGTGCGCGGCCAGCCGCGCCACGTCGCCGCCTATGCCAAGGACTTTCTGTTCCGCGAAAAGCAGCTGCGCCAGCCGGTGAAGTCGCTGTCGGGCGGGGAACGTAACCGCCTGCAGCTGGCGCGCGCCCTGGCCAAGGCGACCAATCTTCTGGTGCTCGACGAACCGACCAACGACCTCGACATGGACACGCTGGACCTGCTCGAAGACCTGCTGGCCGATTATGACGGCACGCTGATCCTGGTCAGCCACGACCGCGACTTCATCGACCGGCTGGCGACCTCGACGCTTGCGCTTAACGGCGACGGCAAGACGGCGGAAACACCCGGCGGCTGGCAGGACTTCATCCGCCAGAACCCGGACTTCTTCGCCGAAATCTCGCAGAAGGAAGCGCAGAAGATCAAGGCCGACACGCCGAAGCCCGCGCCCGCCCCGGTCAAGGCCGCGGCAAAGAAGCTGAGCTACAAGGACCAGAAGCGGCTGGAGGACCTCAACCAGCTGATGCCGAAATGGACGGCCGAGATCAAAAAGCTCGAAGCCACCCTGGAAGACCCGACGCTTTACAGCCGTGATCCCAAGGCGTTCGACGCCACGATGAAAAAGCTGGACCAGTTGCGCAGCGATCTCGAAAACGGCGAAATGGAGTGGCTGGAGCTGGAAGAAAAGCGCGAGAGCCTGGCGGGATAGCGGCAAGGTAAGGCACCACCACCGCGCGGCGAAATGACGGAATCCGGCGTTCCGCCAGTATTAGCGCTCTATTAAGCCGCATAAAGTATGATCACGGCGTTGCAACTCTTCGCGTCCGGGTCAGAATGCCAGCGCCTACGTTCCGTCATCTGTGTTATGCCGCGCTGGCCGCTGCCTTCGTTCAGCCTGGATGTGCGCTGGCGGACAGTGCCGGAACCTACCTCACCTGGCAGAACAAGACCCCGGCTGCGTCCGAGCCCCAGGGCGACGAGCCCCCCGCGGCCATGGCCTATCCGGCCCCACCCTCTCCCTACGGCCAGGTCGGCGATCCGTTCCGCCGCAACCTGGATTGGCCGTCGAAAAAAGCGCCACAGGCTGTCACGCACCCCGAGCCAAAGCCAAAGCCTCAGGCGGCGAGCGAAGGCCCGCGCCCCTATGAGCCGGCGCGTCCCGTCCCGTCGCTCGCATCGCGGCCCGAAACCCCCAGTGCTGTAGCAGTTCAACCGCTGCCGCCGAAACCGGCGCCACAGGTAACGATCGCCGAACCTGCCCCGCCTCCGCCCTCGGTCCTGTCGGTCGCCAAACCCGTTCCAGCGCCACAGGTCCATCCGTCACAGGCCTCGACGGCTTCTGTAACCGCGCCGACGCCGCTACCGGCCGCCAAACCGGTAACCGTGCCGCCGCAAGCGGTCGCCACCGCCGCCAAGCCGGACGCGAAGCAAACACGGCCCGTTGTCGCACCTGTCCCCGCACCGGCGGCCGGCCCGGCTGACGAAGGCTACCAGGTACCGGCGACCAGCAAATATGCCGCCCAGATCAAGGCTGCCCGCGCCGCCCAGGCCCGTGACCTGGCCCGGCAGCAGGCTGCGGAAAAAAGCCAGGCCCAGAACCAGGACCAGGCCACCGCGCCGGAGCCGTCCGAACAGCTGGCCGTCCACGAAACCGACCACGTCTTCATTCCGGGGGAAACCTACAAGGATGAAGGTGACGCGCCGCGTCTTTACAGCCTGCACCGCATGTACGGCCTTCAGCCCGATCCGATCACCGTCTCGCCCGACGCCACCGGCGCCATTCTGGACGGCGCCGATCTGCACGCTGACGAAGCCGCCCCGAAAACACCTGCCAAGGACGCGGCAAAAGAGTCCGGCAAATCCTCCAAGGCAAGTCCGAAGGAAAGTAAATGACGTCCCTTCTCAGCCTCATCGAGCTCGCAAAGGAGCCGTCAAGCCAGAAGCGCCGTGAGTTGCTGCGTCAGGTGACCAGCATCTTCATGGCGCATCCGGAAGAGATCGGCGGCCCGGAAATGGCGCTGTACGACCAGGTCATGAGCCAGCTGTCGGCCGATATGGAAGTCATGGTCCGCGCCGAAATCGCCAACACCCTGGCGTCGGCAAAGGTTGCGCCGCTGGGCCTGCTGCGCCGCCTGGCCACCGATGAGATCGACGTCGCCGAACCTATCCTGACGCGGTCCAAGGCTCTGTCGGAAAGCGACCTGCTGCATATCGTCCAGACCAAGGGCCAGGAACACATGCGCGCCGTTTCGCGCCGTGACGAGGTGCCGGAAAGCGTATCGGGCGTCATCGTCACCCGCGGCGACGATGATACCCTGCATACCCTGCTCAGCAACGACGGCGCCCGCCTGTCGCGCGCCTCGAACGAGGAAGCCGTCACCCGCGCCCAGGCCAACCCGGCCTTGCACGAGGTCATCGTCAATCGCAAGGACCTGCCGGCCGACCTGATGAACGACATGTATTTTGTCGTCGAATCCCGCCTGCGCGAACGCATCATCGCCGAAAACGCCAAGCTCGATCCGGCCGTGGTTGAAAAGGCCATTTCCAAGAGCCGCGACAAGGTGGCCGTCGCCTATGGCAGTTTCCCGGAAGACTATGAGCGTATCAATGCCGACGTCACCGCGCTCCGCCAGAACCAGCGCCTGACGCCGCAATTGCTGGCCAAGTACATGCGCGATCCGAACCCGACCTATTTCCTGTGCGCCCTGTCACAGATGGCCGACCTCGATTTCCTGACAGCCAAGCATCTGGTGGAAAAAAGGGAAATCGACGCTTTGGCCATAGCCTGCAAGGCAGCGGGTCTCGACAAGGCTCTGTTCCTGACCTACGCCATGATCATGCTGTCGGATCAGCAGAACGCCATGGGCAAGGCCACTGAATATGGCCAGCTCTACATGCAGCTTCCGCTGGAAACCGCCCAGCGCACCATCCGCTTCTGGCGCATGCGCCGCGCTGAAGGCCACGCGGCGTAATACCAAAGCATTTCCCCCCTATTCAGGGGGCGGCAAGCGCGGCCTGGTGGGGTAAACCTTCGAAAACGAAGGGGAAACACCACCATGACTTTCAAAACCTGCCTTACCGCCACACTGGCCGTGGCCGCGATCGGCCTTGCCATCCCGGCTGCCGCTGAACCCATGACCATTCCGATGGCTGGCGTGTACAAGAGCTTTATCGCCGGCCACGCCAATGTCGTGGTCCCGGCCTACCACGTCAACTTCATTACATCGCACCAGGCGACCGCGTCAGCCAGCATCATGGCAAAGACGCGCCTGGCCATGGTTCTCGAAGGTCCAACGCCGGAATTGATGCGCAAGCTCACCGACGAGGCCCATGCCGACCTGGTTTCGCAGATGACGGCGGCCGGCTTGTCGGTCCTGTCGGCGGATCAGGCCACAGCGGTCGCCGCGCCGATGGAAAAGATCCCGGGCAATTTTGAAAAATCCGACATCAAGGCCGGCATAACCATCGGCAAGAGCCTGAAGCGCGGCTGGGTGACGTTCGGGGCAACCGAAGCCCCGGCCCTGGTGGCGCTTAAACATCTGAATTCTCCGAATGGCGGCGTGGTTTCGGGCTTCGGACGCCTTGAACTGGGTAAGATGAACAAGGCCGCCGGCGCCGCCGATGCGGTCGCCGTCATGCCTTCCCTGACAATCGACTTTGCCGCCATGGACGCCGACACCGGCAGCGACTTCCTGGGACGCGCCAAGGCATCCGTTGAAGGCAAGGTCGGTTTCAGCGTGCTCATGGCGTCTCCGGTCATGTTCCAAAACCCGTCGAAGGACGGCAGGTTCGGCACTCCGGGCGGCATGTATCCCAAGAAGGACGTCGTCTCGGCCACGAAATTCGCCACGGTCGAAGAAGGTGGCGCTGCCGTGCGGGTCGGCTCACTGACGCCGATCGCCGACAGCAACTACATCATGGTGCAACGCGCGCGCGGCGATGCAGTCGTTGTCGATGTCGCAGTCTGGGAAGGCCTCGTCCGCGATGCCTACAAGGGCTACAACGCCGCAATCGTCAAAGCGATCGTCGACAACAGGTAGGTAAGGGCAAACCGGCGGGAACAGGACTTGACGCCTTGCGCGGGGTTGGACACAGTGTCGGCTGAAACCATTTTCAGGACCCTGCCCTTGCGCCTTTTCCTTCTCGCCACCGCCACTCTGGCGCTGGTCCTCGCCACGCCCGCCGGCGCCGAAACATGGACGGTGAAACGCGAATGGGTCAGCGCCCATGAAAACTTTCTGGCGTCCGAAGCCCTCCAGGGTCGCGGCAGCGCCACCCGTGACGAAGCCATAGCGGCAGCCTATGTGGCGTCGCAGTTCGAAGGTTTCGGCCTGAAGCCGGCGCCCGGCATGACCAGCTACCTGCAAACCGCCTGGATCATCCAGCCGCGCCTGGAAGGCCCTGTCAGCCTGACGGTCGGCGGACAGACGGTCGGCGACGCCCAGCTTCTCAGCTCTTCCGGCAACAACGTTTCCGGGACCATAACGGTCTTCAGCGGTGACGACCTGAAGGCCATGCCAGCCGCCGAAATTGTCATGGCAACGCCGACGGACAAGACGCCCCTGCCCGGCCTGACCCGCGCCGCGCGTGCCAAAGGCGCCAGGCTGATCATCTTGCGTGAAAACGAAGAGACAAAGAAATACTGGGAGGCGTCGGGCAAGACGACGGGCATGTCGGCTTATCTCGAAAGCGATCCGCCCGCCACACCCCGCATGGCGGTGGCCATCCTGCCCGCGGCCACCTACGATCGCCTGGCCAGGGACGGCGCGGTGGCGAGCCTCACCCTGCCGGAAATCATCAAGGCGCGCAGCGTCACCACCAACGCCATCGGCTATCTGAAAGGGTCTGACCCGACGGCCGGCACCATTCTTTACACGGCGCACCTGGACGCACTGGGCGTAAAGGGCGATGCTGTTGTCTATGGCGCCAACGACGATGCGTCGGGCACCACCGCCGTCCTTGAAATCGCCCGTGCGCTGGCGGCGGGCAAGCCGCCGAAACGCAACATCCTGTTCGTCGCCTATGGCGCGGAGGAACTGGGTCTTCTGGGCTCGCTCTACTTCGCCAAGAATTCCCCCGTGCCGCTCAAGGACATCATCGCCAATCTCGAATTCGAAATGATCGGGGCCCAGGACCCGAAACTGCCGGCCAACACGCTGATGATGACGGGGTTCGAACGCTCCGACTTCGGCGAAACCCTGAAAAGCCAGGGCGCTCAGGTCGCATCGGATCCCTATCCTGAGCACCACTTCTTTGAGCGTTCGGACAATTATCAGCTGGCGCTGCAAGGGATCGTCGCCCACACCGTTTCCGGCTGGGCGACGACACCCGACTATCACAGCCCGAAAGACACGGTCGCCAATCTGAACATCGACTTCATGACCAGCGCAATCCAGTCGCTGATCGCGCCGGCGCGCTGGCTGGCCAACAGCACTTACGTCCCGCAGTGGAAACCCGGCGGCAAGCCGGTGGCGAAGTAGGACGTCAACCCGTCCCAGCCAGGGGACATACGGGTGACGGCACCGTCGCTCCCTCACCGGGCAAGGCTGTAACCTCGCGCGGCCGCTCCTCCGCCCCGGCCAGGGCGATAAACCTCCGTACGCAATACCAGGCAAACCTCAGTGGTCCGGAGCCCAGTGCCGTGAACAGTTTGCGATGGCCGAAGGCGACGGCGGCGATCCCGGCCGCCAGTACGCCCAGGAACCAGAACCAGAGCGCAAACGCCAGAAATGGCCGGATCGGAAGGGGCGTCGTCGCCAGTACGCGGCGGAAAAAATCGCGCTGAAACGCAAGATGCTGGTCTTCATCCGCTGAAATGACGCGCATGGCTTCAGCGATGTGGGGGTTGGGCACGCGTGCGGCCAGGGCCAGATAGAAGGCTGAGCCCACCACTTCGGCCACCGCCATGACCGCCATCTTGGCGCGAAATCCCATGAGGCGCCGCGAGCGTTCGAACAGTTGTTCCGACACGTGTTTCCTGATCGTCGTCGCGCCCATAGCCCTGAGCAGCCGCGCCAATTCGGCGGCGTGGCGGCCTTCTTCACGAACATAGAAGGCGATCGACTCGCGGATATTGTCGTCGAGTGCCGGGTCGGCGGAGATACGCGCCTGGTTCGCCACCCTGCCTTCGCCGGCCTCGCCCAACTGGAAGCATTGCAGGGCGTGGACCAATGGCACATGCAACTCGGGGCTCAGGGCGTCGAGTTTGGCCGGCGTGTCCGGTGAGGCGCGGCCGGCGTTGCGCTCGAAATAGTTGAGCCATTCGACTGTTTGCATTTGGGTTCCCCCTCGCGTGTGGTGATGGAGTTCATCACCTACGCCGGAGGCTCATGAGCGGCATGAGCGCCGCCTGAGGGTTTGCTGAAGAATGGCGTCAGGCACCTCATTTCAATTTAGTCAGTGTCGGCGCCACATACCGAAAGGTCAGCGACATCCGCCTTTCGCGCGGGATAACAAGGCCGCCAACCTTGTCGCCCTTGCGTCCGACAATGCCGTGCAGCCAGTGTTCGCGCACTTCATCGCGCATGACCACCAGACTGCGCGCCTGAAGATACTGGCAGCGCGTGGCATGCCCCATGCGCGTAAAGTCCATCATGATGCCGGCCCCCAGGCTGATGATGGCCACGGCCTTGATGCGTTCGATGTCGCGGTCCTTGTGCGCGCCGATCCCCTGGCCCGGAAAATATTCGTTGATCAGGGCCCGGTCGGCAATGCCATCGAGATGGCCCTCTGCCGCCAGCCGCTCGGAAAAAGGCCTCAGCCAGTCCGGCATGGGCGAAGAGCGATAGTCTTCGTCCAGCCCCAGGGGCGAGTCGTCATAGGCCCAGCCATACCATTGCCGCCGGCGCAGCAACTCCATGGACCAGGGCTGTTGGTCGATGGCAGCGATCAGCGTCGCCTCCTCAGCCCTTGATATATAGTCCGGCACATAGGTCAGGCCGGGAATGGGGCCGTCATCGAACAACGATCCGCTGTCGATCACCGGCAGCCGCGCTTTCGCGGACAGGCGGAACATGGTTTGCGCTTTCTGCCAAAAAATTGATCCGACCCACACCAGAACAAATAGTGAACACAATTCTTAAGGTTTGACAAGTTTGTCCGGCGACTTATCCCCATAGGCATGGCCCACACAACGCTTCCTTCTGAGTCGCCCGCCCGCGCCTCCAGCGACATCTCCGTCTGGACTGACCGCCGCCGCGAGAGCAGCCGCGCGCGCAAGGTCGACGACGCCCGCGATGCGTTCGATACCGACTATGCCCGCATCATCCATTCCGGCTCCTTTCGCCGGTTGCAGGGCAAGACGCAGATTCTCAACATCGGCGACAGCGATTTTTACCGCACGCGGCTTACCCATTCGCTGGAGGTGGCGCAGATCGCCGGCGGCCTGGTCAAGCATCTCGAAAAATACGCCCCCGATCATCCGGCGACGCCGCACCTGCCCCCGGTCCCGCTGGTCCAGACGCTCGGCTTCGCCCACGACCTGGGCCACCCGCCGTTCGGCCACGGCGGCGAAGTCGCGCTCAATTACTGCATGCGCGATCATGGCGGTTTCGAAGGCAACGGCCAAACCCTGCGCCTGCTCAGCCGGCTGGAGAACCATTCCCAGGATCACGGCGCCAATCTGACCCGCCGGACGCTTCTGGGTATCCTGAAATATCCCGTGGCCTTCAGCGCCGTCGCCAACCCGGACTGCGCGCCGCGCCTCGATCCCCGCCCGACGCTTCTGAGCGTGATCGACCGGCAGGCGTCGAAGCCGCCGAAGTGCTACCTCGACAGCGAACGGGATGTTGTCGACTGGGTGCTGGCGCCCTTGTCGCCCGCCGACCGCGACCGTTTCACCGCCGTCGACGCACGGCCCGGAAAGCATGCCAAATCAAGGCACAAATCGCTCGATTGCAGCCTGATGGATATCGCCGACGATATTGCCTACGGTGTCCACGATCTGGAAGACGCCCTGTCGCTGGGGCTGGTGCGCAAGGCCGATTTCCGCGACATGGTCACGCCGCAAGCCTGCACCTCGTTCCTGGAATACCGCCTGAGCAAATATAGCGACAAGGTCGGCAACAATGCCTATGGCGACCTGGTCGATAACCTGTTCGGCTCAGGCCAGCAGCGCAAGATGATCATCAACATCATCGTCGGCCACCTGATCGGCGCCATCGGGCTTGAGGACCATTCCGATTTTGAAGAACCTTTGCTGCGGTACCGCGCGACGATGGCGCAGGGTCCGGCGATCTTTCTGCAGGCCCTGAAGGACCTGGTCATGGACAAGGTCATCTGCTGCGCCCAGGTCCAGCAGATGGAGTTCAAGGGCCAGAGCCTGGTTGTGTCGGTCTTCGAAGCCGTCGCTACCGATCCACGCGCCTATCTGCCGT
>CAMLLA010000032.1 GCA_946480525.1 uncultured Asticcacaulis sp.
CGCCCGCCGCGTGGCCAAGGGGGTCCGCTATGGCGACGACGCCCGCCAGACCTTTGAGCTCGACGACCGCTATGTCATCGAGCCGGAATTCGCCGAATATACCCGCAAGTCCTTTGCCAAGGTGCGCGGCATCAAGAAGGTCCCCGAGGGCTTTTCGTATGCCAGCGACAACAATCCTGAACGCCTCGACGCCGAGGGCATCAGGTCGATGATGAAGGCCTATCTTGAATAGCTTCCTCCCCTATGGACGGCAGTCGATCAGCGAGTCCGATATCGAGGCCGTCGTCGAGGTGCTGCGGTCGGACTATCTCACGACGGGACCAAGCGTCGATCGCTTCGAAGCCGACCTGGCGGCGAGGGTTGGCGCAAAAGACGCCGTGGTGGTGGCGAATGGCACAGCGGCCCTGCACGTCGCGGTTCTGACGCAAAACCTGACCGCCAACGACGTCGTCATCGTGCCGTCGATCACCTTTACGGCGTCCGCCAACTGTATCGCCTTCTGCGGCGCCCAGGTGGTGTTCGCCGATGTCGATCCGGCCACCGGCCTGATGACCGACGCGACGTTTGACGAAGCGTTCAGTGTGCTGAAGGCGCGTCATCCCGGCCACCGCTTCGCCGGAGTCATACCGGTGCACTACTCGGGCAGACCGGTAGGACTCGATTACGTCTCAAGGGTTTGCGCCGACCAGGGCGCCTTCCTGCTCGAAGACGCCTGCCATGCCATCGGCACGAATGGTCCGGACGGCCAGACGGGCGCCTGCGCCAAATCCGACATGGCGGTCTTTTCCTTTCACCCGGTCAAGACCCTGACAACGGGAGAGGGCGGAGCGATTACGACCAACGATCCGGCCCTGGCGCGGCAGTTGCGGTCCCTGCGCAGTCACGGCATCGAGCGCGATCCGGCCCGCTTCGAAGGTTTCGGATTCGGCGGTGACAACGATGCTGGACCCTGGGTTTATGAGATGCAGGCCCTCGGTTATAACTATCGTTTGCCGGACCTCAACTGTGCGCTCGGCATCAGTCAGCTTAAGCGTTTGCCGCATTTCCTGGCGAGGCGCGAAGCGCTGGTCGCAGGCTATCAGGCGGCGCTTAGCCGGCGCAATCTGCCGGTACAATGGATGGCGCCCGAAGCCGGCACGCGCCCCGCCTTTCACCTCTTCGCCGTCACGATCGACTTCGAAGCTTTGGGCACGACGCGCAGCGCCGTCATGGCCGGGCTGAAGGCGCGCGGCATCGGCACCCAGGTCCATTACATTCCGGTCCACCGCCAGCCGTGGTGGCGCGAACGGGCATTGGCTTACCGTGAACTGTCCGGGGCTGACCAGTATTACCGCACCACATTGTCCCTGCCCTTGTATGCCGATATGAGCGACGGCGATCCGGAGCGGGTCATAGCCGCGCTGGAGCAGGTTCTGCCCTAGCATTCTTTTTGTCGCGCATCCTCTCCGAAAATCGCTGCACACGTTTCGGGATGCGCTGGGAGGAGGTCCTGAATGGCCTTTGAAGTCACCATCGACGGCCGCAAGATCGGCGCCGACCACGAGCCCTACATCATCTGTGAATTGTCGGGGAACCATAACGGCAGTCTCGACCGCGCGCTGGCCATGATCGATGCCGCCGCCGATACCGGCTGCGACGCGATCAAGCTGCAGACCTATACGGCCGACACCATCACGCTGAAATCGGACCGTCCGGAATTCCAGTTGAAGGGCGGGTTGTGGAACGGCTATTCGCTTTACGATCTCTACGATGAGGCGCACACGCCGTGGGACTGGCATCCCGCCCTGTTCGAGCGCGCGAAACAGCGCGGCGTCACCATGTTTTCGTCGCCGTTCGATGACACGGCGGTTGATCTGCTTGACGGCCTGGGCGCCCCGGCGTTCAAGATCGCTTCGTTCGAACTGATCGACCTTCCCTTGGTCGCCTATGCGGCGTCGAAGGGCAAGCCTCTGATCATGTCGACCGGCATGGCCAATGACGCCGAAATTGCCGCTGCCGCCGCGACGGCGCGCAAATATGGCTCGGGCGAGATCATCCTGCTGCACTGTGTCAGCGAGTACCCGGCCAATATCGCCGACGCCAATGTCCGCACTGTGCCGGATCTCGGCCGCAAGTTCGAGTGCGTGTCGGGTCTGTCCGATCATACCTTCGGCACCGCGGCCTCGGTCGCTTCGGTGGCCCTGGGCGGTTCGGTGATCGAAAAGCATTTTACCCTGGCGCGTGCCGATGGTGGTCCGGATTCGGGCTTCTCGCTGGAGCCGGCGGAGTTCACGGCGTTGACCCGCGACTGCAAGGATGCCTGGAAGGCGCTTGGCCGCGTCCACTACGATACCCTGGGATCGGAGCGCGGTTCGAAAACCTTCCGCCGCTCGCTCTATGTCGTGCAGGATGTGAAGAAGGGCGAAGAGCTGACGAAAGAAAATGTCCGCTCGATCCGCCCGGGCCTGGGCCTGCCGCCGGTGCGTCTGTGGGATGTGCTGGGCAAGACCGCCAGCCGCGACCTGTCGCGCGGCGAACCGCTTAGCGACGAGATGATCGGCTAGTCAAGTTTCCGAATACTCGATACGCTCCCTGAAACGGGGAGTGAGATGCCAATGCGCATTCTATGCCTGATATTTGTTGGACTTTTCATGACCGCATGCGTTGAGCCGAAGACCTCCAGTGAGGCCTCACGCAATGATGCTGCTATAAAGCGCACAGCCTATATCGAAGACAGGCTCTGGTTGCTCGACGACCAGGGATCACTGTTCAGTTTGGCTGAGACCGATACGGCACCGAGAACCGAATCCCTGTCGGGTCGTGTCTTCGACGTCTGTACTCATGATGGGAAGTTGCTGGCTCTGACCGGGGATGAGGCAGGCCCGCAGGTGAGCCTACATCAAAGGGAGGGTGGAGTGTGGAAGCAAATCCGTACACTGGATGGCGGCAAGGACAAGCTGTTTACGCTCACCTGTTCTTCCAATACGGTCATGCTGGTGGGCGGCAGCCGTGCGGTCGAGCTGGTTGCTGATGGAGAGCCTGTGTCGGTCAGCTTCGCAAAGGCGCTTTGGCCGGCCGTAGTGTACAGGCACAAGGACCAGCTGTATGTGGGCGAAGACAAGGGAGAATGGGGCGGTGGATTGCATCGCGTCGATCTCCGCTCCGGCGCGGTCACAACCCTGGGAGAGGTCAAGGAAGAACCATGCGACGGCCTTTTAAAGCCGGAGTGTGAAGTCATTACCGGCATCGTCGAAATGCCCGGTCAGCCCGATTGCATCGCTGTGGCCTCTGGTCTCATGCATATGTCGGGAAGCGGTCGGCTCTATCGTATCTGTCACGATCAGGTCAGTATCCTTTACGAAAAGCGATATCGGGCAGGCGATTATCCGGACCCGAACGCCTATGACACACTGCCGTTCTTGAATCTCTTCAGACAAGGCGAAATACTGTGGGCAACAGGATCAGATGGCATTTACGTCGTATCCGCAGACGGACAGGCGCGCCAGCAATCCGTATCAGGCTTTCGTAATATTGGTCCCCTCAAGGTCAGCTTTGCAGTGCCGGGCATCGTCGTCGTCCGCACGGATTGGCACAAGCGATACGACGTTGCGAAAGAGGACTACCAACTTAATCTGGTGACCGCGAAATAGATCAACCAAATTTCCCCGCCTGATAATCGGCATAGGCCTGGTGAATTTCCTGCACCGTGTTCATGACGAAGGGACCGTGGGCGACGATCGGTTCCCGCAGCGCTTCGGCGTGGCCGAACAGCACGACCGAATCGGTGGTCGCTTCGATATCGATCAGGTCGCCGTCGCCGAATTCGACAAGCTGCCATTTGGCGGCATCGACGCCGTTCACCGCCACATCGCCGCGCGCCACATAGAAGAAGATATCCCGGCCGCCTAAACCTTCGAACACAACGCGGCCTTCGGGTTTCAGCGCCAGCGTCGTCATGAAGATGTCGGTCAGCGACGCAATCGGTCCGGTCCGGCCCTGCCAGTCTCCCGATATCAGATTGACCGTGGCGCGGCCTTCATCGGTCTCAATCGCCGGGATGGCGTCCTGCTGCACGCCGGTATAGGCCGGGGCGGTCATCTTCAGCCGGGCGGGCAGGTTGACCCACAGCTGCAGGATTTCCATCGGTCCGCCGCTGCGCTTGAAGCGCTCGGGCGAGACTTCTTCGTGGACAAGCCCGCTGCCGGCCGTCATCCACTGCACGCCGCCGGCTTCGATGATGCTCTCGTGCCCGGCCGAATCGCGGTGCGCCAGCTCGCCTTCGAGGATAAAGGTCACCGTTTCGAATCCGCGGTGCGGATGTGGACCAAAGGGCAGGCCGCGATTGTTCGGCGCATAGGTCTGCGGCCCGTGGTGGTTCAGGAACAGAAAGGCGCCGATATTGTTCAGCTCGCGCGACGGGATGGGGCGGCGTGTGACCAGATCGCCGATATCGTCGCGATAGGCGCCGTGCAGGCGCAGTACGGGCTTCTGTAACATGTGGCAATCCTTTGAACGCGACGGTTGCCTGTGATATGGCGCGGCATGGATGCACTTACAACCGCCCTTTTCTGGCTGGACTATGCCGCCGTCGCGGTGTTCGCGGCGACGGGCGCCCTGGCGGCGGCGCACCGCAAGCATGACATCATCACCTTTTGTTTTTTCGCGGCGATCACCGGCGTCGGCGGCGGCACGCTGCGTGATCTTCTGATTGGCGCGCCCGTCTTCTGGGTCAACCGTCCGGGCTACATCGTCGTCAGCCTGGTGGCGGCCATCATCGTCTGGCTGATGGGGCGACGCGGCTGGCGGTTTCGCGCCCTTCTGTGGCTCGATGCGCTCGGCCTGGCAGGCTATGCCGTGGTCGGGACGGCCAAGGCGCTGAACATGGACGTGCCTGCCGTCTCGGCGGTCATCATGGGCGTGCTGACGACGACCTTCGGCGGGATCGTGCGCGATGTCCTGGCAGGGGAGCCGAACCTGCTGCTGCGCCGCGAGATCTATGTGACGGCGGCGCTTCTGGGCGCGGTCGTCTTCGCCGGTCTTCAGGGACTGGGGCTGGCCTTCTGGCCCTCGGCGCTGGCGGGTTTTGCCGCTGCCCTTGGTCTGCGGGCCGTCGCCATCCTTTTCAATCTGGCCCTGCCCGGGTTCCCAGGATCCAAAAGCCCAACAGAATAGTTCGCGGAAATGGTTAATAGGGTTTAGTCATTCGCAGGCGCGTAATAGGTTAATGCGCGCTTTTTCAGGAGACT
This sequence comes from uncultured Asticcacaulis sp., assembly GCA_946480525.1. Next base: position 5,226 of record CAMLLA010000032.1, read on the forward strand.
GCGACATGACCAAACCCTCCCTCATCCTTGGTGTAGCTGCCGCGTTCGCACTGTCCGTTCTGCCCCTGGCCGCGTCGGCAGGCACAGTTCATTCCGGTTACCGCCCCGGCCACTGGCAACGCTCGCACGACGGTCAGGGCGTCATGCGTGTCTATGGGGGTGACGCCTATCGTACGCCCGAGGCGTATGTCGGCGGCGAATTCCGCAGCGGACTGGATGTTCAGACGGCCCGCGAAGACGTGGAATACCAGGACGAATATTACGAAACCTCGGACCGTTATGCCCGGACTGCGGCCACGCCATGCCGTTCCGTCTGTGTCGCGGCTTATGCGCCGCCGCCCCCGCCTCCGTGTGTCACGCAGATTCGCCGCGAAGCCCGTTATGCTGCGCCGCGCGTGACGTCGCGCCAAGCCGTCATCGAGGTCGAAGAGGGCGTGGAGGAACACAGCGACTATTACCGCGAAACGTCGGATGGCGGCGTTTATCACCGTTCGCACGCCTATCATGATGACTGCCCCTGCCGTCAGGGACATGATGACCGCGACGCCGGTTACGACGACCGCTACGACGATCATTATGATGATCGCCGGGACGATCGCCATGACGACCGGTACGATGGCTATCGCGATGAAGGCCGCGACGTTTTCGGCCGTTACTGAGCCAGGCCTTCGACGACGCGTGTGCCCGTCAACCGGGCATGCCATGCCGACGTCCAGCGGCTAAAGGTGCTGTTAAGGATAATTGCGTAGCCTGCCCGCAAAGGAGCTGCGCATGGAACTCACGGGGCGTTCAGGCTTGTTTGAGCCTGGCCAGATCGATTTTGGCTCTTCGGCTTTTGCCGCGGCGCTTGGTGTCTGGCGCGAACGCAAACGCGCGCTCAACCTGCCCAGCCGGCCCTTGATTCTCGTGGGCGCAGGGTCGGTGCTTGCCGCGCCGTTCGTCGATGGCTGTCTGAAAAGCTGCAATGTCATCGCTCTGCTCGACAATGCTAAGGCCGGGACCGAAAGCTCGGGTGTCCCTGTAATCGGCGACGGGCAACTGCTCGATGTCCTGAGGGCAAATCCGCAGGCGATTGGCGTCTTGTGCTGTGGTTCGGAGCGCGCGCTTGACCATTTTCGCGCCAACTGGCCGACGGGTACGCCCCTGTTGTTTTATTTCGAAGTGCTGGCCCTGTGGCCGGACGTCGCCGAAGCCGGCCCGAGTCTCGATTTCATAAGCGCATTTCAAGACTTGGGCTCGGTCCAGGCGGCTTACGATTCGGCACGCCGTCATCTGCATGATTCCGTCAGTCTGAAGACGCTCGACGCTGTGCTGCTTTACCGTCTGACCTGGGCGCCCGAGATGCTGGACGGCATTCGCAAACCGGAAAAGGCGATCTATTTCGAGCCGGAGGTAATGCCGCTCAACGATCACGAAGTGCTTGTCGACGGGGGCGCCTATGACGGTGACACCGTCAGGGATTTCGCTGCCAGGACGCAGAACCTTTATGGTCACATCCACGCCTTCGAACTCGATCCGGCCGTCGCCGCGGCTTTCACCGCAAAGACGGCGCACATGGATCGCGTCACCCTGCACAGCGTGGGACTGTGGAGCGGTCCCGCGACTCTCAAGCTGCAACAGCGGACGGATAACGGCGGCCGGATTAGCGACGCCGGCGAGACAAACGTGGATCTTGTGGCGCTGGACGATATCGATGTCGGTGTGCCAACCGTGATAAAGCTTGATGTCGAAGGCGCGGAGGTCGATGCGCTGGCCGGCGCCACGGCAACGATCGGGCGCCACAGGCCGAAACTGGCGATCTGCGCGTATCATAAGCATGACGACCTGGTAAAGCTGTTCGAGGCCGTCGGCAGCATACGCGACGACTATCGCTTTTCCCTGCGGCACTATTCACCGCTCGTCTACGACACGGTGATTTACGCCACTTGAAAAACGGAATTCGGCAGTACCGATGAGGCGGCGTCCCCTGCATGGCCGGACCGCGTAAGGAGACTCTATGCAAAAGGACGACAATGCTTGTCCCTCGTGCCAGCGCAGCCAGCTCGCGCTTCAATATGCTCTGACGAACCCGGAGTTCCATACCGCAAAGTGCAGGGATTGTGGGTTCGTAGCCATGCATCCGTATCCTTCGGACGCGTTTCTGGAACGGCATTACAAAGACCGTGAGCTTTATAATTCTGAGGCCGATGAATCCGCCTATGCGAGGGCGGTCGCGGATCGGGCAAAGCTCATCGAAGGCCTTTTAAAACGCGCGGGAAAGGCGGGTGCGACCGGCAAGGCTGTTGATTTTGGCGCCGGCGCGGGCATCGGCGTGGCCGCCCAGATGTCCCTGGGCTTTAAGAGCCTTGGGATAGAGACAAACCCACACGCGCAGTCTGTCGGACGCCGCTTGTTCAACGCCGAAATTGTTGATTTGCGCCTTGATGAGATGCCTGGTGACCTTGCCTTGTTTACAGTTTTCGAGGTCTTGGAGCACATAAAGTACCCTCGTGAATTTTTAGCGGCTGTTTGCGCACATATGGAAAAATCCGGGACCGTGCTTGGAACGGTACCGAACTATAATGGCCTGGCGCGTTATATTCGCGGCAAACACTCAATCGCGTTGGCCTGGCCCGAACACGTCAACCAGTTTACACGCGGCACACTGAGGCGAACGCTGGAAGAAGCGGGGCTGGACGTGGTCTATATTGGATTTCCGCCACCTTACGGCGTCGTCTTTACCCTGGGCCTGCGCGCCTGGGTCCTGAAACATCTCAAGCCAAGTGCAGTGGCCAGGAAAACAGCGTCCGTCATTACCTGGATCAAGAAATACATCGCCTATCCCTTGCCCAATATGTTTGCGGAAAAGACCGGATTGCTTGGCCACGGCCTGGTCTTCGTCGCAACGCGGCGCGATTAATGGTCGACTGCTACATTAAGCCCATCAGCACGCGGTAGGTGACCTCGGCGACCTCCCAATCCTCGGGCGTATCGATGTCGACGACGTGGGTGCGCGGCAAGATGACCGGCGCCGAGATGGGCGAGAAGGCGACTTCCCCATTTACCCAGGCTTCCGACCAGCCCCAGTAGAACTGGGCCGCGTCATGGTAGGCGGGCTCGAGATCCTGTGACCGCCGGGTCAGGTTCTCAGGCCAGAACATCTCGACGCTGCCGTCCGGCGTCTGCTTCAGCGCGCGCTGGATGGGGAAGGGGAAGGAGGTCACGGAGAAGGCGAACCGGCGCCCGGGCTCCGACAGCCGCGCCCAGCCTTCGTTCAGCCGCGCCGGGTCGATCAGCGGCGCGGTGGCATAGATGCAGCAGGTGGCGTCAAAGGTGATGCCCCGGTCTCGGAACCATTGGATGGCGTGGACGACGACCGCGCCGGTGCCGGCATGATCATTGGCCAGATCCGCCGGGCGCACGAACGGCGTCTCGGCGCCGTGCGCCCGCGCCACGTCGGCGATTTCCTCATCGTCGGTCGATACGATGATCGTATCGAACAGCCCGCAGTCGCGCGCGGCCCGGATCGAATAGCTGATCATCGGCTGACCGTGGAACGGCTTGATATTCTTGCGCGGTATGCGTTTCGAGCCACCGCGCGCCGGAATGACGCAGAGCTTTTTCACTGGCCGGCTTACAGGCCGACGAGCGCGGCCAGGTCGTTGAGCGTCTTGGCGTCCTTCAGCTTTTCGCCGTCGACGATCTGGCCCAGGTCCGAATCGACCATGGCGACGAACGAAATGACTGACAGGCTGTCCCAGTTGCCGACATCGTCGATCTGTTCTTCGCCGGTCAGGCCCGACGGATCGGCTTCGAGGATTTCGGCGACGGCGGCGAAAAAGGCGGGCTTATCCATAGATTTCAGTCCTTCATAGGAATAACGGTGGAGCATGCTTCGAAAAAGTGGACACCGGTTTTTTCGTGTCAAGCATGCGACCACTAAGGAAACGAACTACGGTTAATGAAGCGCATTTCCGTCAACATTCCCTTAAACCATAGATGCGAGGTTGAGCGCGAAGAGGTGATTGGCATTGCCTGCCGGAATCATCGAAAATCATCTGCGTCCAACCGGGAATATCCATGACCGAAGCCGTACTGAAAGGCGTTAGCGTCCGGGGCATCCGCGCCTGCGTCCCCGCTGTGTCGCGGACCCTGGAAGAAGAGGGGCTGATTCCCGATGCCGCGGAGCGTGAGCGTCTGATCGGCTCCATCGGCGTGCGGTCGCGCCGCATCGCCCGTTCCGACATCATGACCTCTGACCTGTGCCAGAAGGCGGCCGATGGTCTGATTGAGGAACTGGGGTGGGAGCGCGACAGCATCGATGTGCTGATCATGGTGACGCAAAGCGCGGACTACGTCATTCCCGCCACGGCTTGCGCGCTGCAATCGCGCCTGGGGCTGGGATCCTGCCTGGCCTTCGATATCAATCTCGGCTGTTCGGGCTATGCCTACGGTCTGTGGACGGCAGCCAGCCTGATGCAGACGCTCAAAATCGCTGGCCGGCCTGCCCGCGCCCTGGTGCTGGCAGGCGACGTCTCGACCTCCAAGCTGCTCAAGGACGACCGCGCCACCGTGCCTCTGTTCGGCGACGCCGGCTCGGCGACGGCCTTGGAACTCGACCCCGCCGCCGCCGACATGTTCGGCGTCTTCGGCACCGATGGATCCGGCGCGGCCCACATCATGGTCGAGGCCGGCGCGCTGAAGCTGCCCTTGCTGCCGCCCGATGAACCGCATGACGCGGAAAAGGCGGCGGAGCTGTTCCGCAAGTCGCGTCTGCATCTCAATGGCACCGAGGTCTTCAACTTCACGCTCAAGAACGTGCCGGTCCTGGTCAAGTCGATTTTCGAGACATCAGGCTCGGCGATCGAAGACATCGACTACGTCCTGTTCCACCAGGCCAATGTCTTCATGCTCAATCACCTGCGCAAGAAATCGGGCCTGCCGGAAGACAAGGTGCCGATCGCGATGGAAACCTACGGCAACACATCCTCGGCCTCCATTCCGCTTACGATCGCCGACAAGCTGTCGGGCGAGTTCGATCGCGCGCGGCAAATTGTGCTGATGGGCTTTGGTGTGGGCTGGTCATGGAGCGCGATGAAGCTGACCATGGGGCCGATGCCCGCACCGCAGGTCGTGGAATTCGACTGACATGGACGATGCCGCAGCCGTCACCACCTACCAGTCGCTGCTGGGCCAGATCCCGGCGGATCATTACTGGCGGCCGGATGTCCTGGCGGCGGAGATCGAGCACGTCTTCAAACCGTCATGGCTGTGCGTCGGCTTCGTCGAGGACCTGAGGAACGACCGCGACTTCGTGACGGCGCAGCTCGGTCCGCACAGCATCGTCGTGCAGAATTTCGGCGGGCAATTGCGCGCCTTTCGAAATGTCTGTTCGCATCGCTTCTCGAAGATCCAGTGCGAGAAGTCCGGCAACCGCGTCCTGCAATGTCCTTATCACGGTTGGACCTACGACGAGGGCGGCAAGCCGATCGGCATCCCGCTCAACAAACAGAGTTTCGGCCTGAACGAAGCGGACAAGTCGGCGCTGGCCCTGCAATCCTATGCGCTGGAAACCGTCGGCCATTTCGTCTTCGTGCGAATGACGTCGGAAGGGCCGGACCTGAAGACCTTCCTCGGCAGCTTTTATGACGACCTTCAGCACGTCTCCGAAGTCTGTCCCGACCGGTTCGAAAGCGAGTCGTACGACTGGGCCGCCAACTGGAAGCTCGGCATGGACAATGCTGCCGAGGGCTACCACGTGCCGCTGGTGCACGCCGACAGCTTCGGCCTGATCCTCAGCATCGACCTGGCGATTTCGACCGACGCCGACCACAGCCGCTATGTCGGCAGGCTGAAGGAACGCTCGATCAAATGGTGGGCCAATGTCGGCAAGAGCATCAAACTCGAGCCGTCGACCGTCTATCCCGAATACGGCAATTTCCTCATCTTTCCGAACATCGTCGTCACCTTCTCGGCCGGCAGTTTCCTGACCTTCCAGACCTTCGACCCGGTCGGACCGGAAAACCTGCGGATCAACTCGACCTCATGGCTGGCCAGGAACAATGGCCGGGCGGCGCGCGGCCTTGTGATCGACAGCCTGAAGGCCTTCTCAGCCCAGGTGCGTAACGAAGACGCCGCCATCTGTGCGGTCGCCCAGGCCGGCACGCGCGAGGCCGGGACCCGCGCGCCGCTGTTGGGCGAACTGGAAGGCCGTATTGCCCATTTCCAGAAGGCCTATGCCCGCCACATGGAGACCGCGCATGTTTAATCCCATGTCCCTGGAAGGACGCACCATACTCGTCACGGGCGCCACCTCCGGCATCGGCAAGGCCACGGCCATTTACCTGGCGAAGCTCGGCGCGCGGATCGTCGCTTCGGGGCGCAATGAAGAGCGGCTGGCTGAAGTCGTGGGCCTGCTGGAGGGTGAAGGCCATATCGGCCGCACCTTCGACCTGGCGCAACTTGACGCCATCGTGCCGTGGATGAAGGCGCTGTGCGCCGAGACCGGGCCGCTCAACGGTATCGCCCATTGCGCCGGTGTTCAGGCGACGAAGCCCATCCAGGCGATAAATCCCACCTTCGTCATGGACGTTCTGACGCAGAATCTCGGCGCCTCGCTGATGCTGGCCCAGGCCTTCCGGCTCAAGGCCTGCCACGGCGTAAATGCCTCGCTCGTCTATGTCTCGTCGTCGGCGGCGCTGAAGACCGCGCCCGGCAATGTCGTCTACGCCTCGTCCAAGGGCGGCATCGTGTCAGCCGTCAAAGGCCTGGGTGTCGAACTTGTGCGCGATGGCGTGCGGGTCAATGCGGTCGCGCCGGCCATGGTCGACACGCCCATGTCCGACCAGTTCCGCACCATCCTGTCCGAAGAAAACTTCAAGCGCGTCGTCGACATGCATCCGCTGGGCCTGGGTCAACCGGACGATGTCGCCGCGGCCATCGCCTTCCTGCTGGCGGACACCTCGCGCTGGATCACCGGGTCGATCCTCAATGTCGATGGAGGCTTCCTGGCATGACCGCCGCCGTGAAGCCATCGCGCCGGATCGCTCTGTCGCTATGCGAAACCCACAGCCATGGCCCTTTGAGCTACCTGGAAATGGGTCGTGTCGATGGGCCGTGCGTGCTCTTCCTGCATGGGTTCGGCGCCGATCTGCTGACCTGGCAGCTTTGTCTTGTGCCGCTGGCGTCGCAGTACCGTATCGTCGCCGTCGACCTGCCGGGCCACGGCCGCACGACCGCCGATGTCGGCGAAGCCTCCCTGGCCTTCATGACCGGCTGGCTGGACGAAGCCTTCGATGCGCTGGATATCCGCGACGCCCACGTCGTCGGGCACTCCATGGGCGCCAAGATCGCGCTTGGCTTTGCCCTGTCACACCCTGAGCGCGTTGCGTCCCTGGGTCTGATTTCCCCGGCCGGGCTGGGGGGCGACTTCCACCACGACCGGCTGGACGCTTTTCTCAACGACACGGGCCATGCCGAAGCCCTGGCTGAACATCTCCTGGGCCCGCAAAGCGCCAACCTTGTGCCTGGGCTTGTCCGTTCGCTGACGGAAGCGGCGCGGGCCGACGACCGGCGTGACGCCCTGCAGCGTTTGCTGGGGCAGGCCCGGACTTATGGTCTCGCCCTGTCTCCGGAGGGCTTTGACTGGTCGAAGATCCGCGTTCCGGTCATGATCCTGTGGGGCGGCAGCGACCGGCTGATTCCCATGCCCGCCGCGCACCGCCTGCCACCGCGCAGCACACTGCATGTCCTCGACGGTATCGGCCACCTGCCGCACATGGAAGCCTCCGGCGCCGTCGTTTCCGCTTTGAAAGAGTTTCTACCGTGACAGCCCTTGCCCTGATCCAGACCGAACTGACGCAGATGCTTCGCGACAAGGGGGCGGAAACCGGCGACATCACCGCCGACACGCCGCTGCTCAACGGGCCGTTCGATATCGACAGCCTTGATCTGGCGACCCTGGTGGTGACGTTAGAGGAAAAGACCGGTCTGACGCCCTTTGCTGGCGGCTTTGTCCTGTTTCATACCGCGGGAGAACTGGCCGCGCTGTTCGGCGGCTGAGATGGTGGCGATCCTCGATTCCCGTTTCGAGCTTATCGGTACGCGGACGCTCAGGGCTGACGCCCTGACGCCGAAGGGCGGTGTCGTCGACATCGCCAGGGCCGGCACGCGCGGCGTGATCGGAGCGCTTCTGGCGGCCGAAGCGGGCGAGGATGCCTGGCTGTTGCGCGATCCTTCGTCTCCACCCTCAACCGAAAGCGGCGGCGGGATGCTGTGGCTGCAAACCTCGGGCACGACAGGCGCACCGAAGTGGGCGGGGTACAGGGTCTCAAGTCTGGCGGCGCGTATCGTCGCGGGAAAGGGCGAACGCGCGCGCTGGCTCCTGACCTACAATCCCGGCGCCTTTGCCGGCGTTCAGGTCATCCTGTCGGCCATGATCGGCGGCCATGCCCTGGTGGCGCCGGCGCCGGGCGCACCGGTATCCGAAATGGCGCGTATCGCCGTAAGCACACAGGTCACGCACGTTTCCGGCACGCCGACCTTCTGGCGCGCCTTCCTGATGGCGCTCGGCGACGCCGACCTGCCCTTGCGCAGCATCACGCTGGGCGGTGAAGCCGTCGACCAGCCCCTGCTCGACAGCCTGAAAGTGCGCTTCCCAGAAGCAAAACTGCGTCACATCTACGCGACGACCGAGGTTGGCGCCGTCTTCAGCGTGTCGGACGGCCGCGCCGGCTTTCCGCGCGACTGGCTCTATCAGCCGCTTAACGGCTTGAAACTTACCCTGTCGGCGGACGACACCCTGCGCGTCGAAAACCCGAAAGCCTCAGGCACGGCTGCCGGGCAGATCTGGGACACCGGGGATGTCGTCGAACTGTCCGGCGACCGCGTCCTGTTCAAGGGCCGCAAGGACGCCATGGTCAATGTCGGCGGCGTCAAGGTCTTCCCCGAGACGGTCGAAGCCCATCTGATGGCGTTGCCGTTCATTCAGGATGTGCGGGTGACCCCCAAGCCCAATCCGATCACCGGCCACGTGCTGATGGCTGACATTGTTTTGAAACCTTTTTCCGGTGAAGTCGAATCCGAGATAAAAGGTCATCTGGCGACCCTGCCACGGGCGGCGCGTCCGGCGTCACTGCGGTTCGTCGATGCGCTGGATATCGGGGCGACAGGCAAGAAGTTGAGGACATGACAGAGGGCGCATCGAAATGGCTGATGCTGAGCGGGGTGAGCCGGGGGCTCGGCCTTGCGCTGGCGCGCGACCTGCTGGCGCGAGGCTACGGCGTCGCCGGATGCAGCACCAGCTTCAATGACGACCTGAAAGCCCTGGTCGACGTCCACGACGGCAAGTTCCTGTGGGCCGGTGTCGATATGGGCGATACGGCGGCGATCGAGGCCTTCGTCACCCAGTCCACCCATCATTTCGGCGGTCAGCGTCTGTGGGGCATTGTCAACAATGCGGGCATGTCGGTCGAAGGCATCCTGTCGACCCTGCCGGTAACCGATATCGAAAAGGTTCTCCAGGTCAACCTGACCGGCGCCATCTGTCTGGCGCGCGCAGGTCTGCGCCAGATGATGAAGACGCGCAAACCCGGCCGGGTCATCAACATCTCTTCCATCACCGGGTCGCGCGGCTATACCGGCCTGACCGCCTACGCGGCGTCGAAGGCCGGGATGGACGGCTTTACCCGCGCCCTGTCGCGCGAGGTCGGACGACTGGGCATCACCGTCAATTCGGTCGCGCCCGGCTACATGAAGACCGCCCTGTCCGAGGGGCTGGACGACAAGCAGCTCGATCAGATCGTCCGGCGCACACCGCTCGGCCGCCTGTGCGAGTTGTCGGACGTCGTGCACCTCGTCCGCTTCCTGCTGTCGGAGGACGCCGCCTTCATCACCGGCCAGGTCCTGACGGTCGACGGAGGGCTGACCAGTTGACCAGCTTCACGGCGACAGCGCCAGCGTTGCGAGGCATCGTTACGGCCCTGCCCGAACGAGTGAGCGAAAATGCCGATCTTGCAGCCAGCTTCGGCGAAGAGGTCATGGCCAAGATCGTCAAGGCGACGGGTATCGAACGCCGTCCGGTCGCCGATGCGCACACGGTCTCCGACCTGGGCTGCATTGCCGCCGAGCGAGTCGCTTTGCTCGATCAACAGGACGCGGCAGCATTGCCGCGGAGCACCTTCTGGACAAGCTCGGCTGGGACAGGGTGTCGATCGGCCTTGTCATCGTCGTCACCCAGACACCCGACTATCCGCTGCCTTCGACCGCCTGCGTCATGCAGCACAGGCTGGGGCTTGGCACCCACGTTGCCGCTTTCGACATCGCACTGGGCTGCTCAGGCTATGTCTATGGCCTGTCGGTGGCGTCGGCCATGATGCAGGGCGCGGGCATTGCGCGCGCGCTGCTGGTCAGTGGCGACGTTACGACGCGCATGATTTCCGAAACAAACCGCGCCCTGATGCCGTTGTTCGGCGACGCGGTGGCCGTGACGGCGCTGGAATCGTCCGAGCACGGATCAATTGCCTTCGACCTGGGTTCGGATGGATCCGGCGCGCCCTACCTGATTTCAAAAACAGGCGGCCTGGCGGAGCCCGGCAAGCCTGAGCTGTTCATGGACGGCACCCAGGTCATGGCCTTTTCGCTCAAGCAGGTGGCGCCATCGGTCGAACGCGCCCTGTCGACCGCTGGCACGACGATCGACGCGGTCGATCACGTCATCCTGCACCAGGCCAACGCCATGATGCTCAGGACCCTGGGGCACAAGATCAAGGCCAGCGACGAACAGATGGTTTACGCCATTCGCGACTTCGGCAACACGTCGTCGACGTCGATTCCCCTGGCCATTTGCGACCACCTGACCCGGCGTCCGGTCCGCGGCGACCAGACCTTCCTGCTGTGCGGGTTCGGTGTCGGCTGGTCGTGGTCGACGGCCGTGTGGCGTACAGATGCACCCGCCGTCCACGATATCGTCCGCGTGGCGTGAGCCATGTCGCGGCTGTTCATCCGCACCGAAGCCTCCGCCCAGATCGGCATGGGCCACTTCATGCGCTGTTTCGCTGTGGCCGAAAACGCTCGCAGCCGCAGACTGGATGTCATCTTTTTGATGAGTGAGGACGCCCCGGCGATCAACCGCCGGGCAGCCGCCATCGGCGCCGGGGTGCGGGTCATCGGAGCGCCCCTGGGCAGCGATGCTGAAGCCATCGCCGCGTGCGGAATTGCAGCCGGCGACTGGCTGATGGTCGACAGCTACAAGGCTACTCAGGCCTATTATGCCGCACTGCATGGCCTGGCGCACCTGGCGGTGGTCGATGACCTCAATGCGTTTGACGCCTATGACTGTGACCTGCTGATCAATGCCGCCGATGCGGCGTTCGACATGGGCTATGGCAACAAGACCCGCGCCGGCCTGTTGCTGGGCGCAGGCTACGCCATGATCCGGCAGGAGTTCCTCACACCGCCGGCCGGTCGGAATGGCGCGGCGATCGTCGTCATGTTCGGCGGCAGCGATCCGGGCGGACTGACCGTTGTGGTGGCGGAGCGGCTGCACTATGCCTTTCCTGACAGGACCATTCGCGTCATCGCCGGCCCGGCAAATGCCCATATCGGCCTTTTGCGGGACACGGCGCGCGACATGGCCAATGTCGAGCTGTTCGTCGATCCCCAAAGTGTCGCCGAGGTTCTTTCTGGTGCGGTCCTGGTTGTCACCGCAGCCGGCGGCAGTGTCGGAGAGGTGGCCGCCATGGCATTGCCGGCGCTTGTCCTGGTCGTCTACGACAACCAGTCGGCGGCGCTTCAGTCGTGTCCGTTCCCGGTTATCGACGTCCGCCACGGCCTGCCCGACGACCTGGAAGTGCTGGTCGACGCCATGCTGAGCGATCCTGAAGGATTGCACGAGATTGCCATGCGCGGACATGCCGTTGTCGATGGCAAGGGTGCGCAACGTATCGTGGAGGCCATGTTCGGTGTTTAAATATCTGTCCTATCGCCAGATCGG
>CAMLLA010000033.1 GCA_946480525.1 uncultured Asticcacaulis sp.
TGATCTTGAACAGGATGTTCTCCATGACATAGCTGCCATAGGAACGCTGGAACTTGAACGGCTGCCCTTTGAAGGAGACGTCGTAGAAGCCCCAGGTTTTGGCAGTCAGGACGCTGGGATAGCCCATCTCGCCCTTCTGGACCATCAGGGCCAGGCGGACGGCGCGCGACGTCGCATCGCCCGCCGCCCATGATTTGCGCGACCCAGTATTGGGGCTGTGGCGATAGGTGCGAAGGCTTTGCCCATCGACCCAGGCCAGCGACACGGCGTCGATGATTTCGTCGCGCGTTAGGCCCAGCATCTGCGCGACCACGGCGGTCGAAGCGACCTTGACCAGGATGACATGGTCGAGGCCGACCTTGTTGAAGCTGTTCTCCAGGGCGATGCAGCCCTGGATCTCGTGGGCCTTGACCATGGCGGTCAGGACATCGCGCATGATCAGCGGCCTTTTACCGGCGGCGATGGCGTTGCGGCTCAACCAGTCGGCGACGGCGAGAATGCCGCCAAGATTATCCGAAGGATGGCCCCATTCCGCCGCCAGCCAGGTGTCGTTGAAGTCGAGCCAGCGGATCATGGCGCCGATATCGAAGGCGGCCTTTACCGGATCAAGCTGGAACTGCGTACCGAAGACCTTGGCGCCATTGGGCACGACCGTGCCGGGAACGATGGGTCCCAGATGCTTGGTGCAGGCGGGGTAGTCGAGCGCTTCGAGCCCGCAGCCGATGGTGTCGATCAGGCAGTTGCGCGCCGTCGTGTAGGCCAGGTCCGACTTGACCTCATAATTCAGGACATAGTCGGCGATATCGACCAGCACGCTGTCGGGTTCGGGACGGACATTGGAAATATGGGCGGACATGGAAGGCCTTTAAGTTTATCGTGGCCCCTCGCCCCGCTTGAGGGGAGTGGGTGGGCGCGGGGCGGCGAGCCTGAGGGGTCCTTACGGACGTTGATCCAATGGAACGAACGGCACGTTTTCCGGGCCGGTATAGTTGGCGTTGGGGCGGATGATCTTGCCGTCCTGACGTTGCTCGATGATGTGCGCGGACCATCCCGAAGTTCTGGAAATTACGAACAATGGTGTGAACATCGCCGTCGGTACGCCCATCATGTGGTAGCTGACCGCGCTGTACCAGTCGAGGTTCGGGAACATCGACTTGATACCCCACATCACGGTCTCGAGGCGCTCAGCGATGTCGAACATCCGCATGCTGCCGGCCTCCTGGCTCAAGGACCGCGCCACCTCCTTTATGACCTTGTTGCGCGGATCGCCGGTCGTGTAGACGGGATGGCCAAAACCGATCACAACCTCCTTGCGCGCCACCCTTTCGCGGATATCGGCCTCGGCTTCGTCGGGTGAGTCGTAGCGCTTCTGGATATCGTGGGCGACTTCGTTGGCGCCGCCGTGTTTCGGACCGCGCAAGGCACCGATGGCGCCCGCCACACACGAATAGACGTCCGATCCCGTGCCGGCGATCACCCTTGCAGCAAAAGTAGACGCATTGAACTCGTGCTCGGCATAAAGGATCAGCGAGGTATGCATCGCCCTCACCCACGACGGGCGCGGCTTCTCGCCGTGCAGCAGGTGCAGGAAATGCCCGCCAATGGTGTCGTCGTCGGTTTCGACCTCGATCCGGCGGCCATGGTGGCTGAAGTGGAACCAGTAGAGCAGCATCGAGCCCAAAGACGCCATCAGCCGGTCGGCGATATCACGGGCATTGGCGGTGTTGTGATCGTCCTTTTCCGGCAGGACACAGCCCATGATCGACACGCCGGTGCGCATGACATCCATCGGATGCGCCGACGCCGGCAGGCTTTCGAGCGCCGACATGACGGCGGCCGGCAGGCCACGAAGCGCCCTCAGCTTTGCTTTATAGGCGGCAAGCTCCGCCCGGTTCGGCAATACGCCGTGGACCAGCAGGTGGGCGATCTCCTCGAACTCGGAGGTATTGGCGAGATCCAGGATGTCGTAGCCGCGATAGGCCAGGTCATTGCCTGTCCGCCCGACGGTACACAGCGCCGTATTGCCGGCCACCGTTCCGGAAAGGGCTACGGATTTCTTGGGCTTAAAGCCCGTGGTGGGGTCTCCTGCCGTATCCATGTTCGTTTCCTGTTGTCATTTTTCTTACTTCTGCCCGCTGAACAGGGTGTCGAGCCGGTGCTCGAACTCCCAGTAGCCGATGCGGTCGTACAGCTCCTCGCGCGTCTGCATGGTGTCGAGCACGGCCTTTTGGTGGCCGTCACGGCGGATGGCCTGATAGACGTTTTCCGCCGCCTTGTTCATGGCGCGGAAGGCCGACAGGGGATAGAGCTGAATAGCGACGCCGGCGGATGCCAGCTCATCGCGCGTGAACAGAGGCGTCTTGCCGAACTCGGTGATATTGGCCAGGACCGGGACGTTTACGGCATCGACGAATTTGCGGTAGGTGTCGAGGTCGTAGGCGGCCTCGGCGAAGATGCCGTCGGCGCCCGCTTCGACGCAGGCAATTGCGCGCTCGATGGCGGCATCTATCCCTTCGACGGCGATGGCGTCGGTGCGGGCGATGAGGAAAAAGTCCGGATCGGTCTTGGCGTCGGCGGCGGCCTTGACGCGGTCGATCATTTCGGAGGCCGGCACGATCTCCTTGCCGGGGCGGTGACCACAGCGCTTGGCGCCGACCTGGTCTTCGATATGACAGGCGGCGGCGCCCGCCTTGATCAGCGCCTTGACCGTCCGTTCGATATTGAAGGCCGATGGCCCGAAGCCCGTATCGATATCGACCATGAGCGGCAAATCGCAGACATCGGTTATGCGGCGGACATCGATCAGCACGTCGTCGAGCGTATTGATGCCGAGATCGGGCATGCCCAGCGATCCGGCCGCCACGCCACCGCCCGACAGATAGATGGCGCGGAAGCCGGCGCGTTTGGCCAGCAGCGCGTGATTGGCGTTGATGGCGCCGATGACCTGAAGCGGCTTTTCAACGGTCAGCGCTTCACGGAAGGCGCGTCCGGCGGAAACGGTCGGCATAGGTGTCCCTGTATATTTTCGAAAATCGTATCTTTTGCAACAATTCAAGTCAAGCTGCAAAATTTACGCACGCGTCAATATACTGGTCAAATCAAAACGCCGGAGGCAGGGGCTGCCTCCGGCGTTGTCACAGCAATGTGTTTAGTGGGGCGCTCGCTTAGTTGACGCGATCGACGGCCTTTTCAGCGTTGCGCTGGACGTTTTCGGCCGGCGACTGGTCGCCAAGCTTGTCGGCGGCGTTATCGACGCCATTGGGCAGGGCTTCGACGGCATCGCCCAGACGTTCGCTGCCGGAACGGTTGTCCTGCATCATGAAGACGGCCCCGACGGCGAGCGCCGCGATGATCAGGACGGCGAGTATGATGATGGCGGTATTGTTGCTGGAAGGCTGGGCGGCGGTGGCCATGACGATTGCTCCTGTTTATCCGTGGCGCAACCGTAACAGCGTGCCTGCAAAATGACTGTGCGGGCCTTGACGTCGCTGAATAAGCATCGGATCAAGCAGATGTGAATTCACTTTTCAGGCGAATTGCGATGCCGCGCATGTGAAACGAGTTTTGTTGCCGGGCGGCTTTCGAAGTGAGACCCTAAAAACCAGTTTTCAGGACGGAGGCTTCCATGACGACCGACACGATTCCCGCGCCGATCAATGGCATAAACCAGCAATCCCGCCGTGATTACCTGGCCGAGCAGATGCATATGCTCGACAGCAGCGAATCCGAGGACCGGGTGATCTCCGGTCTGCAAGAACAGATCGAATCCCAGACCTCCCTGCGCCTGGGCGACGAAGACCGCGTGGCGCTCAGGGCCTATTTGCGCCGCGTGACGTCGCAATACCGCAGCGGTGAGATGGACCAGCGCTCAGCACAGCTCGACCTCAACAAGGTGCTGATGGCCGCCGCCGCCAACAGCCCGGACGTCCTCGCGTACATCCATATGGATGCGTGACGTTACGGCCGAAATGGATACCGCTTCACCGGTGGATATCGCGTAATCCCCCCTTCCGTCACGCCGCTGCGTGCCGCGACACCCTCCCCGTAAACGGGGAAGGAACTATCTGACTTTCTTTGCTTTTCCTTCCCGTTTACGCGGGTTTGGCGTTAGCGAAAGTATAGCTTTCGCAAGCCAAGGGCATTTGCGGAGCAAATGACGGCGCCGTTGGCACAAGTGTGCCCCCTACCGCCCCTTCATCGACCTGTTCTTGTCGATGATGGCGATGACGATCAGCAGGAACGAGAATAGCCGGATCAAATAGATCAGCGGGCTCTGGTCGCTTGTCTGTGTCAGGCCGAGCACGACCCTGTCCACTCCCTCGACGACAAAGGCCGCGGAAAAGAACAGGAAGAACCGGTCGCGCGTCGTCGTCCAATGGCGTGCGAGTAGCAGGGCTATGGTGAAACACGCCATGGCGGTGGCGCCGAGGAGCATAAGTTTCATGGCTATTCCGTGTCCCAGATCAGGCCATAGAGAAAGATCAGCAACGAAATGCCGGTGATGACGTGCCGTGTCAGCGACAGGTCCGTCGCCGGCCCCAGCATAACCTTGTCGATCATCAGAAGGGCGTTCGACACCGTGATGCCACAGAAGCAAAGGCCGCCCCACAACAGCAGTTTATATCGGCTGCGGGCATAGGCGGACAGCAGCAACCAGGCGCAGACAAAGGCCATCAATGCGCACAGGGCATAGATAATCGCGGCCACGATCCTAGTCCTTTCTGATGCGGAAAGCGTCGGCGAAAGCCTGGACGCGCTTGGGTTTTGAATGGATGATCTTGGTCACCGGGATAAGGTATTGCCGGTACAGATCGGCGCACTGGCCGATCAATGCATCGGCCTCGGGTGTCGCCGGGGCATAGCGATACCGCCCGTCTTCGAACGTAAGGATATGGCGCTCGGCAAGGCCGTTCAGCAGCGCCGCCGTTTCATTTTCGGAGATGTAGAGATGGCGCGCGACAGCATCCGCGTCCCAAGCCGTATCGGCATGGCCGCGCAACCACAATAGCCCCTCCCACTGCGCAACCGAATCGATATGGCGCAAAAGAAACTGCCTTGCGTCGTCTGGAATGACGCCAGTCATGCTCTTTGACTAACGCGACTTTGCCCACAAGCAAAATAAGTTTTTGATAAAGATCGGACTTATTGGGCGGCTATGGGTGGCGCCAGCCTGCCCTTGAGGAAATTCAAGACGCTGCGCTCGTCCGCGTTCAGGCCTTCGTCGTCAAGCCGATCCTCAATATCCGCCTCTATCTGCGACACCAGGTCGCCGTCCAGATAGGCATTGAGGATCTCCGGATGGACATAGCATTTGCGGCAGACGCTGGGCGTATTGCCGAGCCGCTTCGACACCGCCTCAATGGCGGCGACGATGTTCTTCTTTGCACTTGTCTGGGTGTCGTAAGGGTCGAGCCCACGCAGCGCCATTGCCGCCAGCACTGTCCCCGTCCATGTGCGGAAATCCTTGGCTGTGAACGGCTGGCCACTGATCTCCTGGAGGTAGGCGTTGACGTCGCCCGAGGTGACATCGCGCACCCTGCCGTCATCATCGACATACTTGAACAGCTCCTGGCCTTCGATGTCGGCGCAGGCGGCCACGACCCTTGCGATGCGCCGGTCCGAGAGCTTGAGGTTCCACTCCTTGCCGGACTTGCCCTTGAAGCGGAAACGGAGCGTCGAGCCCCATACCTCGACGTGTTCGTCGCGCAGCGTCGTCAGCCCGTAGGACTGGTTCTTTTTGGCGTACTCGTCGTTGCCGACACGGATCAGCGTCTTTTCCAGCAACGCAACGACGGTCGCCAGGACCTTGTCCCGCGTCAGACCGCGCTGCGCCATATGTTGCTTCACCGTGGCGCGAATTGTCGGCAAGGCCTCACCGAAGGCCAGCATGTGGGTGAACTTGGTCGCATCGCGCGCCGCCCGCCAGTCAGGGTGATAACGGTACTGCTTGCGCCCCTTGGCGTCCAGCGCCGTCGCCTGGATGTGGCCGTTCTTCAGCGGGCAGATCCAGACATTGCGATAGGCCGGTGGAATGGCCAGCTTGCGGATGCGGATGATCTCGTCCTCGTCACGGATACGTTCGCCTGTCGCGTCGTAATAGGCGAAATGCTTGCCGAAGCGGCGGCGCGTATACCCCGGCCGGGCATCGGTGACGTAACGCAGCCCCTGCTGGCGGGCCTGCTGACGGTAATCATGACTGTCGAAACTTATGATACTCATGGCCCCGAGGCTAAGGCCGAACTCCGTCGCCGCACGATGAGGAAGGCCGCGAGCCCGTGTAAAAAATCCGTGACGTATGTGCGAACGGCAGCTAAAGCACGCTGGATCTACGAAGTTCTTCGTTGACTCGTTACGAAGTCCTTCGTATAAGTATCATATGACATCATCATCTCCTTCTGCCGACACCCCCCTGAAGAAGCCGACCGAGGCCGAGCTGGAAATCCTGCGCGTCCTGTGGGCCAAGGGCCCCGCGACCGTCCGCGACATCCACGACGTCCTGTCGGACACCCGCTCAACGGGCTACACGACGGTGCTGAAGACACTGCAGATCATGACCGAAAAAGGCCTGGTCGAGCGCGAGGAAGCGGGCAAGGCGCACATCTATTCGCCGGCCATGCGCGAAGCCGACATGCAGACCCAGTTGCTGAAAGACCTGAGCGAGAAGCTGTTCTCGGGTTCGCCGGCGCTTCTGGCCATGCATGCCCTGTCGTTGCAGCCGGCAAGCGAAGACGAACTCGCACAGATCCGCGCGCTGATCGCGGCAAAGACGAAGTAGAACCAAACAGGGTCAAGAGAGGCTGATCATGGTTGAACAGGTTCAGATTTTATTCCAGGCGCTGGGCCTGACCCTGCTGCACTTCTGCTGGCAGGGCGCCATAATCGCACTGGTGGCGAAGCTGGTGTCGATGGCCCTGCCCCGTCTGCGCCCGCGTCTTCAATATGCGGTAAGCCTGTGCGCCATGCTGGCCATGGCGGCGGCAGCCGTCGCGACCTTTGCCTGGGAACAGGCGCGGCTCGGACGGGGCGAACAGGCGCTGGGCGAGGACGCCGCGGCGCTTGGCACCGCCGTCATGCCCCAGGGTCTTGACCCCATGAGCCTGCTGCCGTGGATCGACGCACTGTGGGCCCTCGGTGTCCTGTTCCTGGCGTTACGTACAGTCAGCGGACTGCGCGCCATTCATCGCCTCAAGGCGAATGCGCAGCCTGTCCCGGAGGCGCTTGCCGCCCGCTTCGCGCATGCCGCGCGCCTGCTGGGGCTCACCAATGTGCATATCCGCATGCACCCCGGTATCGACAGCCCCTTCGTCGTCGGCATTTTCCGCTCGGTCGTCTACCTGCCGGTGTCCGCCGTTACGACACTGTCGCCGGACCAGATCGATGCCGTCCTGGCCCATGAGCTGGAACATATCCGCCGCGCCGATTTCGCCTGGAACCTGCTGCAAACCGTGCTTGAGACCCTGTTCTTCTATCATCCCGCCGTCTGGTGGCTTGGCCGGACCTTGCGTGAACAGCGCGAACTGGCCTGCGATGACGCAGCGGTGCGGACCTGCAGCGATCCGCTGACCTATGCCACCGCGCTCCTTCGCCTCGAAGAACAGCGCCGCAATACGCCCCATCTCGCTGTCGCGCTTAATGGCGACGGCTCCGGTCCCACCCTTCTGACCCGTGTCCGCAGGATTCTCGGCGACACGCCGAAAGGAGCTAATCCCATGTCACCGCGTAAAGTTTCGCGCCCGGCGCTTCTGGCCGCCCCCGTGGTCCTGGTCACCCTCGCCGCCCTGGCCATCCCCGCCGCCCAGGTCGTTGCCGGCACGGACGGCACGCTGGCCAGGATCTGCAATATCAAGTCGATCGAATCGATAACGGGTTCGTCCGGCCTGTCGTCCAGCCTGGCCTTTTCGGACAGCTCCGAAGACGCCGGTCCGGAAAGCCCCGCGGCCGAGGCCGGCGCCGGCGATGTCGAACCCAAGGACTTCTGGTCGGATCTCATGCCCGGCCCGCAAAAGAACGACGGCGACACCGGCCATCGCTCGGCCTGGACCTGGGTCGCGGACATCGAGCCCCATATCGACCATGAGGAACTGGCCCGCGCCCAGGTCGAGGGGCTTGCCGAAGCCGCCGCCGACATGCGTCGCGAGGCCGAACAGTTCCGGCAATCGGATCCCACGCGCGCGAAGGAAATGCAGGCGGCGGCCGATCGCCTGGCGGAAGAGGCCCGCGTCGCCGGCGAAAATGCCGCCGTGCATGCCCGCCATGCCGAAGTGATGCAGGAACACGCCGACGCCATGGCCCTGCACGCTGAACGCATGGAGCGTAAAGCGGCGAAGGCCATCGACGTCGCGGCCATCCAGGAGCGCGCCGAGCGTGAGGCCCGCAAGGCCGAAGCCATGGCTCGCAAGGCCGACGCCGTGGCCAGGAAGATCGAAGCCAAGTTCCGCAAGGTTGAGTTCAATGGGGGATGGGAGGAGATTCCCACCCCGCCGGAGCCCCCTGAACCGCCGGCCGCGCCCGCCGCCCCGGAGATGAGCGTGCCGCCTCCCCCGCCGGCACCGCCTGCCCCACCGGCACTCAAGGCTCCCCCGGCTCCGCCAAAGCCAATGGCCGTCGCCGTCAGCTCGGTGATCGTCCGGACCAAGGTTGTCGCCCTGCCGAACGGCAAAATCGTGACGCATGTCGAGACGGAGAGCCCGGATCCCGCGCCGTCCGCCAGGGCCGCGCCCAACGCCGAGGCAAAGCTTGTCGTCAGCATCGAACGCAAGGTCAGGATCAGCTAACCCCTGAACCAAAACCGGACATAAAAAAGGCGGCCTCTTCGGAGACCGCCTTTTCTTATGCTTTTTGCCGGTTTCGCTATGCCTTGAACGGCGCGGTCGATTCGCGCACGATCAGTTCATGCGGAATGATGTGGCGCGGCTGGATATCCGATGCCCGCACGCTGTCGCCCGCCGCATTGAGGATTTGCAGCGTCCGACGCGCCATGTCGAGATAGGGCTGGCGGACCGTGGTCAGGGCGGGCCAGATGGCCGACGCGATCGGCGCATCGTCGAAGCCGACGATCGACAGATCCTCGGGGATGCGCAGGCCCATCCGGTGCGCCACGGAACAGGCGGCGGCCGCCATTTCGTCGTTGGACACGAAGATGGCCGTCGGGCGGTCGGGCAGGCTCAGTAGCTTTTCCGCCGCCGCCATGCCGGTCTTGAAGGTAAACAGGCCCTCCCCGAAATAGTCCCGGGGCGGACGCGGACGGCCAGAGGCGTCGAAGGCCTCGTAGAAACCCTGGCGGCGCAAAAGGGCGGCGGCATGGTCCGGGTGGCCGGCAATGTGCGCGATCTTCGTGTGGCCCAGCGACAGCAGGTAGTCCGTGATATCGCGCGCCGCCACGCGATCGTCCATGGCCACCGACGGATAGTGGCTGTCGGGCGTGGTCGGCGAGATCAGGACGCAATGGATGTTGCGCGTTTTCAACAGGGCCTTCAGGGGGCCGAAGTCGCATAGCGGCGGCAACAGGACCATGGACCGGATCTGGGCGTCGGTGATAAAGCGATCGACATCGGCCAGGTAGTCCGTCTGGTCGGACTCGAACAGCTCCATGGCGACATAATTGCCGGTCTCCATCGACGCCATCAGCATGGCGTGGTGGAAGCGGCCCTGATACCCGCTGGCCGGATCTTCCAGCAGCATGCCGACGGAGGTCTTGGTCTTGCCCAGGCGCAGAGACCGCGCCTGGTTGTTCGGCCGGTATTCGAGCTTGCTCATGGCTTCGAGCACGCGTTCGCGCGTATTGTCCTTGACGGCGCGGTCCTCGTTGAGGACGCGTGATACCGTCTTTGCCGAAACGCCGGCCAGTTCGGCCACATCATAGATGGTCGACATATCTAGCTTCAAAACTCCCGGGCGCCCAAATCGCCGATCTATCCATAACGTGGTTGCGCTAACATGCCAATGGCGCTTCGGACGGGCCGCCTGCACCGGCATTTTATAGACCCAACCGCATGTGATGCAAGCTTGCAACATGGTGCCAGACAAAGCTGAACATTTCATGTCCGGTTATGACATCGATGGACAAAATGCTTGACATCTTTTTGTCCATTCGCCAAGTGTGCACGTGCCGGTTTTGTCGCTTTTACCGAGCATAACAGCAAAAATAGCAGGGTATGTTCAAAATTAAGACGTCTTATCAATGTCACAAAAAATGACATCGATAGACTTTTTATAGTGTCCGAACGGACATTGCGTCAGGCGAAACGACCGGAGAAATCAGTTCGCGTACACACCGGCAAAGAACGGTGACCCATAAGCAATAACTCGGACAAGGATTAGGGACGGATCACACATGTCATCACACCTTAATGGTAAGAAGGCGTTGAAGCTGGCATTCAGCACACTGCTGTGCTCGGGCGTTTCGATGCTCGCGCTGTCCTCGGGCGCCATCGCCCAGGACACGGCGGCGGCCGCGGCGGAACCCGCGGAAGACCAGGTCGTCATCGTCAAGGGCGTGCGCGGCTCGCAGCTGCGCGCGGTCGACATCAAGAAGCGGGCGATCGCCCAGGTCGACGGCATCTCGGCCGAAGACATCGGCAAGCTGCCGGACACCACCATCGCTGACTCGCTGCAGCGCGTACCCGGCATCCAGATCATCCGTGAAGCCGGTGAAGGCGCCAGCGTCCAGATTCGCGGTCTGGGCCAGACCTACACCCTGATGAACGGCGAACAGTACCTGTCGGCCGGCAATATCGGCCAGGCCCAGGCCAACTTCCTCGACGTGCCATCCCAGCTGATGAGCGGCGTCGTCGTCTACAAGTCGGTCGATCCGCGCACGCCGCTGGCCGGTATCTCGGGCACGATCGACCTGCAGACGCGCCGCCCCTTCCAGCTGCCCAAGGGCCTGAGCCTGACGGGCGCCGCCGAAGCCTCGCGCGGCGACTACACCAAGGAAAACGACTACAACGTCAACGCCCTGGCGGCGTGGCGCAATGACCGTGTCGGCATCCTGGCCTCGGTGGCCGTGGGCGACACGACCAACGGCAACAACTATTCCGGTTCCGGCGGCGGTGTCTTCTCCGAAAACGACTGGGGCGCGGGTTTCCCGCAGAACTACATCGCCCCGCACGGTTTCGAAGTCTACAACCGCGCCATCCAGCGCAAGCGCACCGGCGCCAACCTGTCCTTCCAGGCCAAGCTGGACGACGGCTGGACCCTGACCGGCGACGTGTTCTACGCCAAGCTCGAAGAACACAACCGCGCCATGGGTCTGAACATCTCCAACCGCTGGGACGGCGGGGCGTTCGCGACCTGGGTGTCTCCGGACGAATACACCGACACCGGCCTGACCGATTCGAACGGCACGCCCTGGTGGAACGTGTCGTCCTACGACATCAACGCCCAGTGGCTGAACTCGTTCACGGTCAACCGGACCAACAATTCGGAATCGACCAACTATAACCTCGAGCTGAAGTACGACAACGGCGGCAAGTTCACCGCCGAGACCCGCTTCATCAGCGCCCGCGCCAGCCGTCTGTCCATGAACGGCCAGGTTCAGGGCGACCTGTCGAACTGGCGTTACGACGCG
Organism: uncultured Asticcacaulis sp.; assembly: GCA_946480525.1. Next base: position 11,570 of record CAMLLA010000033.1, read on the forward strand.
GCCGCTCCGGGCGAATTCACCCTGTTCCGCAACCCGGATGACCGCTCGCGCGGCACCTTCTATCCGGCCGACATCTGCGCGAAGTTCCCGACGTCTCAGCGTTCGAACGCCGTCACCGGCTCACTGGGCGGCTGTTATCTCAACCCGAACCCGGAAGGCTACAACTCCAACCCGCTCCTGCACGTCGACTTCGGCGGCGGCAATGCCGTGTTCGACGGCTTTGGCGACGTCATGGCCCGCGCAGGCGGCCTGGGCGCCGGCAAGACGACCGCCGACTACATGGCCAACCTGAACTCCTACCGCGTCGGCGCCTTCTCGTCGGAAGGCAATAACGATGCCTCCTCGACGCTGAACGTCGCTCGCGCCGACGGTCACTACCGCTTCGACGAAAAGGCGCTCGGCCTCTTCACCAAGGTCGATGCAGGTGTCCGCGTCAGCCAGCGCACGACCGACATCGAACAGTTCCACCTGTTCTCGAACTTCTACGCCGGCAAGGGCGTCCAGGCCAATGGCCAGCCGGTTCCGGCCACGGGCTGCCTGGCGCAGTGGAAGGCCATCGACGTCGTGATGGACCAGGGCCAGTGCTCCGCCGGCGAAATGGTGCCGTCGGCTGCGAACCCGGCCGTCATGGTGTTCCAGGGCTATACGGTCAACAAGCCGACCCGCATCGACGAATTCAACAATGTCGTCTTCGTCGAAGGCCTGGGCGGCGACACCGCCTCCGGCATTCCGGGCTTCTGGGCGGTCGATCCGAAGGACTTCGACGACGTCCGTTCGTTCCACGAACGCGTCTTCGGCGGCGCGGTGCCGATCACGGTTCCGGGCCAAACCTACGAAGTCAACATGTACGAGAACAATGTCTACGCTTCGGGTGAATTCGAAACCGGCATCTTCTCGGGCAATATCGGCGTCCGCGTCATCCAGACCGAACTGAACGTCAAGCAGAACGTCACGGGCGACACCCTGGCCTATGGCGACACCAATGCCGACACCGGCGACACGGTCACCAACCGCAAGTACACCGACGTCCTGCCGTCGCTGAACATCAATGCCGATGTCACCGACCAGTTCAAGGTGCGCTTCGGCTACGCCAAGACCATGCAACCGCTCGATCTCGGCAACTACGGCGGCTCGATCAAGATCAACACCAACGACGATCCGGGTCACGTCCCGCCGCGCCGCGTGGTCACCTCGGCCAATTCGAACGGCAACCCGTACCTCGATCCCTGGCGTTCGTCGAACACCAACCTGTCGGCGGAATACTATCTCGGCCGCGGCTCGGTGCTCAGCGCCGCCATCTTCGACATGAAGATCGACAGCTTCGTCGTTGGCGGTCAGATCCTGTCGGAGCCGGGTCAGTTCGTGAACTCCGACGGTTCGCCTGCCGGCGCCGTGCCGATCTTCCTGCCTATCCAGGGCAGCGGCGGCAAGGTTCAGGGCCTGGAGCTGGGCGCCAAGATCGCCCTTGCCGACTTCATCGACAGCGGCTTCCTGTCCAACCTCGGTGTCGACACCAACTACACCTATTCGCCTTCGGAATCGGGTGATGTCGGTCTTGATGGCGACAAGCTGCCGTTCTTCAACAACTCGCGCGATCAGTTCAACCTGATCGGCTGGTATCAGGACGACAAGCTGCAGATCCGCGTTGCCTACAACTACCGCAGCGAGCGCCTGCAGAACATCGCCAGCCTGGTGGACAATTCGAAGATTCCGATCTTCGCCGAAGCCACCAACTTCATCGACGTCAATGCGACCTACGACGTGACCGACCGCGTGTCGATCTACTTCAACGGCTCGAACGTCACCGGCGAGACGGAAACGTACAACTATCACTTCGGTGACTCGAAGCAGTACGCCTTCCAGAACCAGTTCGAACCGCGTTACACCTTGGGCGTCCGCGCCAAGTGGTAAGTGAATTACCCAGCCGGTCCTGCCGGCTGGGTACCAAGTCACATATCCGCTTTCGAACATTACTCCCTGGGTAAGTAGGCGGCGGATATGTGGTCCAGGAACATCAGGGCTTGGTTCTCCTGCCCATTGGTTTCTGTCTTCCCCAACTGACAGGTCCACAGTCCGGATAACACCGTGCCGCGGACGTGATTTCCCTCCCGTGCAAATTGGCTTAAGACGTTTGCACGGGAGCTTTTTTTCAAAAACTTCTTGCGGAACTGGCGCCAGACCAGACCGTGTCCGGGGAGCGTCATGAAGACCATTGAACGGGGTAAGCCCCTGTCTCGCATAGTCATTCTGGGCGGTGGAACCGCCGGCTGGATGACCGCTGCCTCCCTCGTCCATCATTATCGCCACACACAGATCCAGATCACCCTCGTCGAGTCGCTGGCCATAGGCACGATCGGTGTCGGCGAAGCCACCATCCCCACCTTGCGCCGCTTCTACGCCACGCTGGGCATGACCGATTACGACGTCATCTCGGCCACCCAAGCCTCATGCAAGCTCGGCATCCGCTTCAATGGCTGGAAGCAGGAAGGCTCAAGCTTCATCCACCCGTTCGGGGCGTTCGGCCATGACTTCGGCGGCGTCGGCTTCCATCATTTCTGGAACCGCTATCGCGACACGTTCGGCCTTGCGGACATCGACGACTATGCCATGGGGGCCGCATTGGCCAAGGCCGGCAAGTTCGCCCTGCCCTCGCCGACGACGGACGCCTATACCCAGTTCGACTGGGCGCTGCATTTCGATGCCGGGCTGTTCGCCAACCACATGCGCGACTTCGCCAAGGCACGCGGCGTCACCCATGTCGATGCGGTGCTGAAGGACGTCACGCTCGATCCCCATAACGGGCATATCCGCTCGCTCGATCTCGACACCGGCCAGTCGATCGCAGGCGACCTGTTCATCGACTGCTCGGGCTTCCAGGCGCTTTTGATCGGCAAGGCCCTGGGCGTTGGTTACGAGGACTACGGCCAGTGGCTCTACTGCGACAGCGCCGTCGCCCAGCAGAGCGAGCGCGTCAGCGTCCCAAATTCCTACACTGACGTAACCGCCCGGCCCGCCGGATGGCAGTGGCACATCCCACTTCAGCACCGGTCGGGCAATGGCCATGTCTATTCCTCGGCGCACATGTCCGACGACCAGGCCATCGCTATGCTAGGCAAAAGCCTGCCGGGCAAGGCGGTCACCGAGCCGCGCGTCATACGCTTCCGCCCCGGCCGCCGCATGAAGGCGTGGGAGAAGAACTGCATAGCCATAGGTCTCAGTTCTGGTTTTCTGGAACCGTTGGAATCGACGTCGATCGCGCTGATCCAGACCGGCATCGAACGCATCCAGATGCTGTTGCCGGTCGACGGCTATGATGAGATGCTGGTCGACGAGCACAACGACATGGCCAGGCGCGAGATGGAGCGCACGCGCGACTTCATCATCCTGCACTATAGGCTGAACCAGCGGAACGATACGGACTTCTGGAAACAGGCAGCCAGCATGGATCTGCCCGACACGCTGCAACGTAAGATCGATCTTTATCAGCGCCGCGGCCACTTCGTCCGCTACCGCTGGGAAATGTTCCACCCCGCCTCGTGGCTGGCCATCTATGCCGGTTTCGATGTCTGGCCGGACAGCGTCGATCCCGCCGTGGCGCAACTGACCCCGGCCGAAGTTCGGTCGCGTCTGCTGCACATCCGCCAGGAGATCGGCGCGACGGTGAAGGCCGCGCCTGTGCACCGCGCCTTCCTCGACCATTGCAACCGCCTTTCGGGAGGACACCGTGTCTCCGCTTAAAGAGTCCCATATGAGAGATCCGAACGAAATCCGCGATGTCGTCATTTGCGGCGGCGGCACGGCCGGCTGGATGGCGGCCGCCCTGTTCGCCGTCCACATGCCGGGCGCCAATGTCCTGCTGATCGAATCCGAAGAGATCGGCACGATCGGCGTCGGCGAATCGACCATTCCGCCCTTCCTGGGCCTGATCAAGAATCTCGGCATCAACGAACAGGACTTCATCCAGAAGACGCAAGCCTCGTTCAAGCTGGGCATCCGCTTCGACAACTGGTTGACGAAGGACCACAGCTACTTCCACCCGTTCGGCCAGATCGGGGCGCCGATAGAGAGCAACGACTTCTACCACTGCTGGCTGAAAGCCAGGCTCGAAGGCCACGACAGCGAGCTTCAGGACTTTGCCCCGGCCTCGGTCATGGCGGACCACGGCCGCTTCATGCTGCCGCAAAAGGCCCAGCGCACGCCGATCGGTTCGGCCAACTATGCGCTGCATGTCGATGCCAAACTGGTGGCGCAATACCTCAGGACCCACGCCGAAAAGTTCGGCACGAAACGCACCGAAGGCCTGATTGAAGCCGTCCACCAGGCACCCAACGGCAATGTCCGCTCGGTCGTGCTCAAGTCTGGTGAGGAGATCAGCGGCGACCTGTTCGTCGACTGCACCGGTTTCCGGGCGCTGCTGATCGGCAAGACGCTTAACGTCGAATACGAAAGCTGGGCCGACCAGCTTTTGTGCAATCGCGCCGTCGTCTGCCAGACCGAGAATGTCGGCGAACCCGCGCCCTATACTTTGGCTCAGGCGCAGGATTACGGCTGGCGCTGGCGCATCCCATTGCAGCACCGGTCGGGCAATGGGTACGTCTTCTGCAAGGACTATATCTCCGACGACGAAGCGACCGCCACGCTCTTGAGCCAGGTCGAGGGCAAGGTCGTGGCCGGTCCCATGATCGTGCCGTTCACGACCGGCATCCGCAAGCAGGTGTGGTCGAAGAACGTCCTATCGCTGGGCCTGGCATCGGGGTTCATCGAGCCGCTGGAATCGACGGCGATCCATCTCGTCTATCGCACGCTCGACTTCTTCTTCCGCTACTTCCCGGACAAGTCGTTCAATCCGGCGCTTCAGGCCGATTTCAACCGCCGCATCTATGCCGATTACGACGAGATCAAGGACTTCATCATCCTGCACTATTGCGTCACCCAGCGCGACGACACGGCGTTCTGGCGCAGGGTCAAATCGGATCCGATCCCCGATAGCCTGCGCGCCAAGCTGGATGTCTTCCGCGCCTCTGGCGCTTTACGCGAAACGGGTCCGGAAGAACTGTTCCGCCAGCCATCGTGGTATTCGGTGCTGGAAGGCATGGGCGTCAGGCCCTACCGCTACAACTTCCTGACCGACCGGCTGGATAGTGCACAATTGCATCGTTTGCTAAACGAAGTGAAACCGCAGCTGAGGACGTTCGTACAAGCCTTGCCAGCGCTGTCAGACTTCCTTAAAACCCATTGTCCAGCCGATCGCGCGACGCCGCCGGATACGCTGACGCCGACCTTCGCCGCCGAATGAACCCGAACAAGAGAGACGGAAACGCCCGAATGACCCTCAACAAACTTGCGCTTCTGAGCGCGACCGCCCTGATCGCCTTCGCGCCGATGGCCGCGTCCGCCCAAACCAATACGACCACCAATGCGCCCAAGGCGGCCGAAGGCCCAAAAGACGCGCCCGCCGAGC
>CAMLLA010000034.1 GCA_946480525.1 uncultured Asticcacaulis sp.
CTTCGAAGTTGTAGCCGTTCCACGGCATGAACGCGACCAGCACGTTGCGGCCGAGGGCCAGATCGCCCAGGTCGGTCGACGGGCCGTCGGCGATGATGTCGCCGGCCGAGACCTTGTCGCCGACCTTAACGATCGGACGCTGGTTGATACAGGTGTTCTGGTTCGAACGCTGGAACTTCGACAGGCGATAGATGTCAACGCCCGGCTTGTTCGGGTCCTGCTCTTCGGTGGCGCGCACGACGATACGCGTACCGTCGATCTGCTCGACGATGCCGGTGCGGCGGGCGGCAACCGTAGCGCCCGAGTCACGGGCAACGACTTCTTCCATGCCCGTGCCGACGAAGGGCGCATCCGCCTTTACCAGCGGCACGGCCTGACGCTGCATGTTCGAGCCCATGAGCGCGCGGTTGGCGTCGTCGTTTTCAAGGAACGGGATCAGCGCGGCGGCGACCGAAACGACCTGCTTCGGCGACACGTCCATATAATCGACGGTCGTGGCTTGCTGCAGGCCGGGTTCGCCGTTGACACGACCCTGGACCAGGTCGTCGACGATCTTCTTGCCGCTGTCGAGCGTGATGTTCGCCTGGGCGATCACGTGCTTCGACTCTTCCATGGCCGACATGTAGGTCACGTCTTCTTGCGCTACGCCATCCACGACCTTGCGGTACGGGCTTTCGATAAAGCCGTACTTGTTGACGCGGGCGTGGGTGGCCAGCGAGTTGATCAGACCGATGTTCGGGCCTTCCGGCGTTTCAATCGGGCAGATACGGCCATAGTGCGTCGGGTGAACGTCGCGGACTTCGAAGCCCGCGCGTTCGCGCGTCAGACCACCAGGCCCCAGGGCCGAAAGACGGCGCTTGTGAGTGATTTCCGACAGCGGGTTCGTCTGGTCCATGAACTGCGACAGCTGCGACGAGCCGAAGAATTCACGCACGGCAGCGGCGGCCGGCTTGGCGTTGATCAGGTCGTGCGGCATGACCGTGTCGATATCGACGCTGGACATACGCTCCTTGATGGCGCGTTCCATGCGCAACAGACCGACGCGGTACTGGTTTTCCAGCAGTTCGCCGACCGAACGGACGCGGCGGTTGCCGAGGTTGTCGATGTCGTCGATTTCGCCGCGGCCATCGCGCAGGCCGACCAGGATCTTGAGGATCTTCAGGATGTCGTCCTTGCGCAGCACGCGCTCGCTGTCGGCGACGTCCTGCTCAAGGCGCATGTTCATCTTGACGCGGCCGACGCTGGACAGGTCGTAACGCTCGATTTCGAAGAACAGCGACTGGAACATGGCTTCGGCCGCTTCGATCGTGGGCGGCTCGCCCGGACGCATGACGCGGTAGATATCGAACAGGGCGTCTTCGCGGCCGCTGTTCTTGTCGACGCGCAGGGTCGAACGCATGTACGGCCCGACCGTGACGTGGTCGATGTCGAGCACGTCGATGGTGGTGAAGCCGTTTTCTTCCAGCGTCTTGACGGCGGCGGCGTCCAGCTCGTCACCGGCTTCGGCGTAGATTTCACCGGTCGAGAAATTGACTTCGTCGCGCGCCAGGTATTTGCCGATCAGGGCGTCCGGCGACAGCAGAAGCGACTTTACGGTGTCGCCCAGCTTCTTGGCCGAACGGGCCGAGATCTTGGTGCCTGCGGGCGCTACCACTTCGCCGGTATCGGCGTCGATCAGGTCGAACTCCGGCTTCACACCGCGCCAGCGCTCGAACTTGTACGGCGTAACCCAGCCGGCTTCGCGCTTTTCGTAAGGCACGACGTCATAGAAGGTCGTGAGGATTTCTTCGCCGTCCATGCCGAGCGCATAGAGGAACGACGTCGCCGGTAGCTTGCGGCGGCGGTCGATACGGACATAGACGATGTCCTTGGCGTCGAATTCGAAGTCGAGCCACGAACCACGGTACGGAATGATGCGGGCGCCGAAGAGCAGCTTGCCCGACGAGTGCGTCTTGCCCTTGTCGTGATCGAAGAAGACGCCCGGCGAACGGTGCATCTGCGAGACGATGACGCGCTCGGTGCCGTTGACGATGAAGGTGCCCTTGTCCGTCATGAGCGGGATGTCGCCCATGTAGACGTCCTGCTCCTTGATGTCCTTGACCGAGCGCGCGCCGGTCTCCTCGTCCATCTCGAACACGATCAGGCGCAGCTTGACCTTCAGCGGCGCGGCATAGGTCATGTCGCGCTGGATGCATTCCTCGACGTCATACTTGGGTTCTTCGAACTCATACGACACGTATTCCAGCGTGGCGCGCTCGTTAAAGTCCTTCACCGGGAAAACCGACTTGAAGACAGCTTCCAGGCCGTCGTCGACGCGCTCAGACGGGCGGACGAAGCGTTGCAGGAACTGTTCGTAGGACGAGCGCTGAACCTCGATCAGGTTCGGCATCTGGATAGCTTCAGGGATGCGGCCGAAAGACTTGCGGATCCGCTTCTTCTGGGTGAACGACAGGGCCATCGTTTTTCCTTGGCGCGTAAATGCGCTAATTAAAAGTGTGTTCGTGTAGAGGCAGTCAGACTGCGCGCGAAAGGTTATCGGTCCAATCCGGACCAGAGTTTGCTTCGCGCCTGCTCTTTTTTGGCTTTTGAGACCAAAGACGCTTTTGTTTTTGATCCGTTTCAGGATCAAACCCTCGCCGGCGGAAAGAGCATAAAGCCGGCCTTCGGGTCCTACATAAGCGTTTCCGGAAAAATGGTTGCCGGTTTTCCGATTGGAAACGCGACAGACAAAATTCACGCAGTACGCCTTATGGGGGAGCGTGCATTACCTCAGTTATCCCCACTCGTAAAGAGGGGAGATGGATTTATTTTCGATTTTGTCAAGAGGGCAATTTCACCGCGGTTTTCTTGCCTTTAGCGATGCGGCTCAAACACCCGGTGATCCAGCCTCATCACCTCGATCCCGGCTTTCCAATCGTGGTCCCAGCCCCTGCCCTTCATAAGGCCGATCAGGAAAAAGCCGGCGACGAAGCCGCCGAGGTGCGCCTCCCAGGCGATGGGGATGTCGAGCGAGACCGGCCGGCCCGAGACAACCTGAAGCAACAGGTAAGGCCCGCCGAACAGGACGACGACAAGAGCGTTGCTCCAGATAAAGAACCAGACCGCTTCAAGCGTGCGGCGGCTGAACAGCGGGGCCACGCGTTCACCGAAGATATCGAGCCGCATCATGGCGGCGTAGATGCCGTAAATGGCGCCTGACGCCCCGACCAGCGGGATTTCGCCGTCGCGATGGAAGACCCAGAAGGTGGCTACGCCCGCCAGTCCGATCAGCAGGTAAAAGATATGGAAGGGGATCACCCCCCGCCAGCTCTTGCCAAAACGGGCGGCGACCAAGGGGGCCAGCGACACGTAGGCCCACATGTTCATGCCGATATGGGCGTAGCTGATGTAGGGATTGACGCCGTCGCCGTGCATGAAGATAGAGGTCAGCGGCGTCCACCAACGGCCGTCTTTCAACGCCTCGGCGGAAAAGGCGTAGGTTTCGAGCGGAACCAGCCCACGCTGCTGACCGGCGAAGACGACGGCGCAGATGAGGACCACGATCCAGATCGGCCAATTACGCGGGTCGAACATCAGGGAGAATTGCGTCACGCGCCGCGTCACGACGCCTGCGGGCATCGGCCTTGGTCTGAGCGTTACCGGTACGGCCGTGCCCTCATCCATGCTTAACATATGGCTCAGGGACGGCGGTTTACAAAGCCCCATCCGCCAGAAATTTGCGGATGAGTTCGGCGCGCCTGAGGTCCTTGTCTCGGCCGAACAGTTCTAGGATCGCGATCTGTTCGGGGAGTTCCGGCACGAAGACCGGGCCTTTGCCGGTCTCGATCCTGCGGCGGGTATGGAGTTTCAATGGCTGCCAAACGCCGCCGAATCTGACTTCGAACCCGCCCATGAATTCGACCGGTACGTCGCGGGGCGGTTGGTACGCGGCAAAGACGGTCGAGCGAAACAGGGGATTGGTTGTCGGCGGCAGCGGTTCGAGCGCCAGCCGCTCCAAGGCTTCGGCTATAGTGGCTTCGGAGCCGAAGACATCAACATCCTTAGCTTCGGCTTCGACGCCGCACAGAACCATGGCGGCGCTGCCGATGATCCACCAGTCGTCTGCGGCGAACTGCATGACCCTTGCAATAAAATTCAATTTCAGAACGCAAGTGATTATTGTTCATCGTCAGCGGCATCCGACGCTGGCCTCAAACTAACCAGCCAGGCGCAAATGCCGCCCATCAATGCGCACAGTCCGTAGGCGACTGCCGTCGCGATAGACTGACCTTCCCCCATCAGACCATAGAGTACCACAAGGACGGTTATCCCTAACATCCCGATGACGCGGCCGGCATATCTCTGCCAGACGACCTGCGGGGCCGTCTCACCAAGACGGGAATTATGACTGCCTGGCGGGACGGCAGCTGCCGCCACAATCTGCAAATAGCCCATGAGCAAGGTCAAAAGCAGGGCCTGTGGCAAGCGGAAAACGGGAATGAGGTCGGGAAACAGGCTGACCACACCGGCGACTCCAAATGTCGCGACAATGGTAAGTCCTAGATAATGCAGCAATATCTTGCTTGTAGCCTGCCAGTTCCACGCCAGCAGACTGATGAATGCAAACTCGACACCCCAGATCGTGAACATACCCGCCACGAAGTCCGCCCGCGCCATATAGACATTGCGGAAATGCAGGCCACCCATGGGGTGACAAAAGAAAAGATTGGCCAGAATAAAGGCAGCCAACGCAAGGACGGCAAAGCCGAGCCGTCTCAGCGTCACGCCGCGCGAACGCCAGCCTTCCTGTCGATCTGTCAGCCTGACCATACGCACTCCATTTCGAACGCTAACATCTGCCTCTGCTGGCCGTCAAATCGCCAAAACAAAACGGGCCGGAGTCGCCTCCGGCCCGTCGTGGAATATCAGGCAAAAACCGAAATTACTTAATTTCGACCTTGGCGCCGGCTTCTTCCAGCTTCTTCTTGATGTCGGCAGCTTCTTGCTTCGAGATGTTTTCCTTGACGGTCTGCGGAGCGCCTTCGACGAGGTCCTTGGCTTCCTTCAGGCCGAGGTCCGAACGGATGCCACGGATTTCCTTGATCACGTTGATCTTCTTGTCGCCGCCGTCGGTCAGGACAACGGTGAATTCGGTTTGCTCTTCAGCAGCTTCGGCCGGAGCGGCAGCAGCGCCACCAGCAGCAGCGGCAACGGCGACCGGAGCGGCAGCCGAGACGCCCCACTTTTCTTCGAGGAGCTTCGACAGTTCAGCAGCTTCGAGAACGGACAGGGCGGACAGGTCTTCGACCAGCTTTTCGAGTTTGGACATTTGATTTCCTTAAAAGATGATGTGTTGAGTGAAAGGGTCTGTGTTCTTAGGCTTGCGCACGGGCGTGGGCGCCGATGACGCGGGCGACCGCACCGGCAGGCGCTTGCAGAACGCCAGCGATCTTGGTCGCCGGGGCTTGCAGCAGGCCAACCAGCTTGCCGCGCAGCTCGTCCAGGGACGGCAGCGTGGCCAGCGACTTGACGCCGGCTTCGGTCAGGACTTCCGTGTCCATGATGCCGCCAATGATCTTGAGCTTGTCATTCTCTTTGGCGTACTGGACGGAAATCTTGGCAGCGGTAACCGGATCGGCCGAATAGACCAGGGCAACAGGGCCTTTGAACAGGGCATCGCCCTTTTCGCCGACCTTGCCGTCCAGGGCCTTTTGAGCCAGACGGTTCTTGAACACCTTCACAACGGCGCCTTCCTTGCGGAGACGGTTGCGAAGTTCAGACATTTCCACAAAGGTCATACCCGTATACTGGGTGACAACCACGGTAGCATGGTCGGCGAATACGCTTTTCAGCTCTTCGATCGACGCAGCTTTTTGAGCGCGGTCCATAAGTGGCCTCCATGGGATATGTGACGACAAAATGCCGTCACGGCGGTGACATCCCGGCCCAAGGGCCGGAACAACGATAACCCTTTCGTTTCCGCATATGCGGAGCCGTCAGGGGTAACTGTCCAGATGAGATGCTGATCACCACGAGGCCACGGTTCCTGTTTAAGGAAACAGTAGATCTCTTGAGGCGTTTCGCGTCCCGTCTCAATTCGGCGCCTGAGGGCTCTCAGACATTATGGAACAGGTGGCCCCTGCTCCCCGAAGGTCTCGGACAGAACGGGTGAAAGGACGGACCTTCCACGCCGGAGCGCGCCTGTTACAGGCAAAGCCAGGAAAAGGCAAGCCTTGATTGCGGCAAAGGCCGCGCTGCGCTGATGACGGCAGGCGAAAGGCGTAGTACACCGGTGTCACAGCCGAGAGGAAGACCTACCATGAAGACAGCCATTCTCGCCATCGCCAGTGTTCTTGCCTTCGCTACGCCGGCACTGGCCCAAACCAAGCCGGCGGCGCCCGCCACTCCCGTCGTTTACCCGCCGTATGGCCGCACGATCACGCTGGCTGAGGCCAAGACAGCCGCCGCGGCTGCCGAAGCCGAGGCGCGCCGCAATGGCTGGAACATGGTGATTACCGTTGTGGAACCCAACGGCGCCATGGTGCTGAGCCAGAAGATGGACGGCGCCCAATATGGCTCCAACGATGTTGCACGCCGCAAGGCCGAAACCGCTGCCAGTTTCAAACGCCCGACATCCTACTTTCAGGAAGCGGTCAAGGGCGGAACCCTGAACGCTATCTTCACCGGCGCATTGGCCGTCGAAGGCGGCGAACTTCTGGTCGTGGACAATGTCGTCGTGGGCGCGATCGGCGTATCCGGCGGCACCGGCCCGCAGGACGGTCAGGTGGCGCGTGTGGGCGCATCCGCAATTTTGAAGTGAACGCACGGCTCAGCACGCAATATCCTTCGGCTCGACGGAGGATTTGCGGCCAGCTTTTGCGCCGGGCGAATGGGACGCCGGACCAGTTCGCCGCCACAGTTCGGGCACGTAAGCGCCATGGCCTGCGCGCAGCCCTTGCAAAAGGTGCACTCAAACGTGCAGATCATGGCATCGGCCGCTTGCGGCGGCAGATCCGTGTCGCAGCATTCACAGTTTGGCCTGAGCTCCAGCATACTTGCCTCGTCGAATAGTGGAGGAGGACGCGCCAACATCCTCCTCCGTATCATTCGGACTGCGGCAACCCGGAGAAGGATGTGTGCCCGAACAATCTTTCCCCCGCGTAATGCAGGAACCGTGCCCTCAATCATACTTTCAATTCACAATGAAGACTGCCGGTCCGGTGGGGCTGACGGACTGATGACATCTTCGGGCGCGGCGTACAGGTAGGCCAGCGTCCTTTGGCAATGATTTGTCGACGAAAGTGATGATGCCGTAACGGAAGCCGGTCTTGAAGGTGGCGGAAATGACATATAGGGTAAGAATCATGCCAAACACGTCTTTTCCCGCTCCCCTGCCAAATCGCAAGGTCTGCACGCTGGCCTTTGACGGCATGCCGCTCTTCGAGTTTTCCATTTCGGTCGAGCTCTTCGGCCTCGACCGGCCCGAAATGGGACCGGACTGGTACACATTTAAGGTCGTCGGCTTCGATGACGGCCCCTGCCGCACCACGGCGGGCGTACAGGTCGCCGCGCCCTACCCGCTGGAGGCTCTGGAGGACGCGGGCACGATCATCATTCCCGGCTGGCCCATCGCCCGGCCCGTTCCGGAAAAACTTCGAGAGGTGATCGTTCGCGCCTATGGACGCGGCGCGCGCATCCTGACCATTTGCTCAGGGATAGAGGTGCTGGCGGCGTGCGGCCTGCTGAATGGCCGCAAGGCGACGACGCACTGGAAATATACCAGCCACATCCGGTCGCATTATCCGGATATCGAAGTCATACCTGATGTCCTTTACATCGACGAAGGGCAGATACTGACCTCGGCCGGCAGCGCCGCCGGCATCGACCTGTGCCTGCACCTGATCCGGCGCGATTTCGGCCCTGCCGCCGCCAACACGGTAGCCCGGCGGCTGGTCGTTCCGCCGCACCGCGACGGCGGCCAGGCTCAGTACATCGAGCGCGCCGTTCCGGTGGTCTACGAAAGCGACAGGCTGGGGCCGCTGCTCGACCACATGCGTCGCAACCTCGACAAGGATCATCGCATCGGCGACCTGGCCAAACGCGCCGGCATGAGCGAGCGCACCTTCCTGCGCCGATTTTCGGAGGCCACAGGCACCACACCGGCCAAGTGGCTTCTGACGGCGCGGTTGAACGAAGCACGGGATCACCTGGAAGCCAGCGACATTACGGTCGAGGAAATCGCCATGCGCGCTGGCTTCGGCACGACGACCAACCTGCGCCACCATTTTCGTGAGCAGTTGAACACCACGCCGACTGCTTACCGGCAAACCTTTTCCCGAGCCTCAGCCTGAGTTTCGCCACATGATCTTCGCCTCACTGCCCGAACCGCCCTATTACATCGTCAGCTTTTCGTCCCGCCGGACCGAAGGCGACCAGGGCTATGGCGACATGGCGGTGCGCATGGCCGAACTGGCGGCTCAGCAACCGGGCTATCTGGGCGTTGAAAGCGCGCGCGATGCCGATGGCTTTGGCATCACCAATTCGTTCTGGGTGGATGAAGACAGTATCCGGGCCTGGAAACGTGTGGTCGATCACCTGGCGGCCCAGAAGACAGGGCGCGAAACCTGGTATGAGCGTTATGAGGTCCGTATCGGCCGGGTCGAACGGGCCTACTCCTTCAGCGGATTCTAGGGCTGTGCGGGGGAGGACGCGCCTACATCCTCCCCCTTTATTACCTGAGCTGCGGCAACCCGGAGAAGGAAGTTCACTCAGATAATCTCTTGAATACAGTTTAACTGTGTAGACACGGCCGCAATGCCGCAACATTACAAGATTGTAATGTTTACATCACAGTATCCGAGTCAAAATCTGTTGGCGATTGTTTACGCGACGAGACCCTATTGTCGAATGAATTATGCGTAATGTTCAGATAACCCTTTGCATAAGAATGCAAAAACAGCCCCACTAGTTACATATTCAAGTAAATTGCATCCACAGTGCATACAGCGTCCGCACGCCCCCTGGGCCGGAGCGGCTTGATTTTGCCGGCGTGATTTGGCACAGGCTGTCCGATGACCAAAGAGCCAGTGGCGGATAATATTCATGAATTTCTGGGCAGCGAAACGCCGCAAGCCTGGATTGACGCAGCCGTCGCCAATATCGACATCCTGCTGCTGGACCATAAGAACTGTGAATACAAGGCAGCCAGCAACGCCATAAACCTGATGGCCAAGTATCAGGAACGACCGGACCTGATCAACGCCATGTCGCGCCTGGCGCGCGAAGAGCTGGTCCATTACGAGCAGGTGCTTAAACTTATCAAGGCGCGTAACGTGACCTTACGCCCCCTCTCCGCCGCGCGTTACGCTTCCGGCCTGCGCGCACTGGTCCGGCGCAACGAGCCCGGCATGATGACCGATATCCTGTTGATCAGCGCCTTTATCGAAGCGCGGTCGTGTGAACGCTTTGGCGCCGTCGCCCCGCACCTCGATCCCGAACTGTCGAAATTCTATTCAGGGCTTTTGGCCAGCGAGGCGCGGCACTTCCAGGGCTATATCCGTCTGGCGCACCTTTATGGCGATGCCACCGACATTGCGCGCCGCATCGAGGTCATCCGTCCGGTCGAGCAGGCCCTGATCGCCGAACCCGACGTTGATTTCCGTTTTCATTCCGGTCCGCCGTTACCGGCCCTTGCCGTGGCGTGAAAGGCGTCCTAACCTCGTGGAAAAGAGGAGATGTCCATGCGCGCCCTATATCTGACCGCCGCCCTGCTGGCCCTGGCGGCTGTTCCCGCCACAGCCGAACGCGTTACGACGCCGACCTTCGATACCGAGGCGCCCAAGATTCCCAAAGACCTTAAGCCTCACGCCATACTGGTCCTGTCCAAGGCCAATGACTGGCGGCACGACAGCATGCCGGCGACGGCCAAGGCGGTAACGGACATCGCCAACAAGCGCGGCTGGCCGATCTTTGAGACATCCAACGCCGCGATCTTCAATGCCAGGGATATGAAGCGCTTCGATGTCATCGTGCTCAATCATACGACGGGCCAGATTTTCACACCTGAACAGAAGATCGTCTTCCAGAAATGGCTGGAGAACGGTGGCCGCATCGTCGCGGTCCACGGCGCCGGCGGAACCAAGAACCATCCTTGGCCGTGGTATATCGACAATGTCATCGGCGCTGGATTCATTGCCCACCCGCCGACGATCCAGGACGGTGTCCTGACCGTCGAAGACCCGAGCCATCCAGCCATGAAGGGGCTTCCGGCCAAGTGGACGCATAACGAAGAGTGGTACACCTTTGACCGCAATCCGCGCGGCCCGGGCGTGAAGATCTTGGCCACGGTCGATGAGACGACCTACGACCCGACCGAACCTTTACGCATGGGCAAGGACCATCCGATCGTCTGGACAAAATGCCAGGTCAAGGGCGGCATCTTCTACAGCGCGCTCGGTCACCAGATCAAGGACTGGAGCGACCCCGTTTTCCTGAACCATATCGAAGGCGCGGTGGAATGGGCCCGCGACAAGAAGCAGAAGGCCTGCTGAATCCAGCAAAGCCCCCCCTTCCGTCACGGCGCAAGCGCCGCGACACCTACCCCGTAAACAGGGAAGGAAGAAGCAAAATGAGCAAACTTAACTTCCTTCCCCGTTTACGGGGAAGGTGGCATTTGCAGAGCAAATGACGGAAGGGGGATACCGGCGTCAAAACCAAACCCGATCTTACCCATGACAAAAACAAAAAAGCCGCCCCGTAAGGAGCGGCTTTTTCAATTTCGATTTGAAACCGAATTAGAGGTTCGTGGTAGCCGTATCGACCTTCACGCCCGGTCCCATCGTCGAAGACAACGAGATCTTGCGGACGTACAGGCCCTTGGCGCCCGACGGACGGGCCTTGACCAGCGCGTCGACCAGAGCCTTGACGTTACGTTCCAGGTCTTCGGTCGAGAACGACACCTTGCCAACGCCGACATGGACGATACCGGCCTTTTCGACGCGGAACTCGACCGCACCGCTCTTGGCATCCTTGACGGCCTGAGCGACGTTCGGAGTGACGGTGCCGACCTTCGGGTTCGGCATCAGGCCGCGCGGGCCCAGCACCTTACCGAGACGACCGACCAGGGCCATCATGTCCGGAGACGCGATGACGCGGTCGAAGTCCATGAAGCCACCCTGGATCTTTTCGACCAGGTCTTCGGCGCCGACGACTTCAGCGCCAGCAGCCAGAGCTTCTTCAGCCTTCTTGTCCTTGGCGAACACGGCGACGCGGACGTCCTTGCCGGTGCCGGCGGGCAGGTTGACGACACCACGGACCTGCTGGTCGGCGTGACGCGGGTCAACGCCCAGGTTGACGGCGATTTCGACGGATTCGTCGAACTTGGCCTTGGCGTTTGCCTTAACGACGCCAAGAGCTTCCGTCAGCGGATAGATCTTGGTCGAGTCGGCGTTCCACGCCTTGATACGTTTTGCGATCTTGGTCATTAGTCGACAATCCTCAGGCCCATGGAACGCGCAGAGCCTTCGATGATCTTCGACGCCTGGTCGAGATCATGAGCGCTCAGGTCCTTCATCTTCTTTTCAGCGATGTCACGCAGCTGCTGGCGCGTGATCTGGCCGGCCGAATCGCGGCCCGGCAGCTTCGAGCCGGACTTCAGGTTCAGGGCCTGCTTGATGAAGAAGGTCGCCGGCGGCGTCTTGGTGACGAAGGTGAACGACTTGTCCTGATACACCGTGATGATGGTCGGGAGCGGCGTGCCTTTTTCGACGTTTTCGGTACGGGCGTTGAATTCCTTACAGAAACCCATGATGTTGACGCCGCGTTGACCCAGTGCAGGGCCGATCGGGGGCGAAGGCGTGGCAGAGCCGGCCTTCACCTGGAGCTTGATATAGCCCAGGATTTTCTTAGCCATTGATATCTCCTAGAGTGCCCAAAGAGGCACAGTTTGAGCCGTGGTCTTGGGTCACCCCTCCCACGGATTTGTTCCCCTTATAAAAGAGGAGCGCGGCCTATAACGGGTTTCCCCTGAAATGGCAAGGCTTTACTTCACCGGATCTGATGCTGTGAAAGGTGAACAGCAAGGCACGCCTATCGCCTTCAGTTCCATGATCTCGGCGCGCGTGCCGTCGGGATCATAAAGATTGAGCTGCCACTTGGCGTCGCGGCCGATCTTGGGCAGTTCGTCCTGCCCCTCCAGCCGCTTCTCGTTCCATAGCCGCGTATAGGTCACGCGAATATCCGGCACACCCAGGGCGAAGTGGTTGAGGATGCCGGCGGTCTTCTGGCTCATGCCCGACGGGATGCCGCGGCCGTCGGCAGGATCGATCAGCATATATTCGATCCAGTCGGTGCCATCCGGGACTTGCAGCGACACCCAGGTCGGTTTGTCCTCTTCAAAGCCGCCGTACCAGTAAGGCTTGAAACCCAGGATTTCACGATAGAAGCCATCGGCCCGGGCACGATCATGGATGATGTGGCCTGACGGACGTAAAAAAGCGCCCCGGTGTCCCGAGACGCTTTATGAATCTGCTAAAGTGACAGTTAAACCGTCTTTTCGACCTGCGAATATTCCAGCTCAACCGGCGTGGCGCGGCCGAAGATCGACACCGAGACGCGCAAGCGGGCGTGTTCCTGATCGACGCTTTCCACGACGCCATCGAACGACGCGAAGTGACCCGAGGTAATCTTGACCTTCTCGCCGATTTCGAACGACTGGACCGGCTTCGGACGCTCAACGGTCGTTTCGGCGCTGCCGACGATGCGCTGCACTTCCTTTTCCGACACCGGCATGGGCTTGGCGCCCGAGCCGAGGAAGCCTGTAACCTTCGGCGTATTCTTGACCAGGTGGAAGGCTTCGTCTGTCAGTTCCATCTTCACCAGCACGTAGCCCGGGAAGAACTTGCGCTCGGAATTGAACTTGCGGCCACGGCGAACCTCGACGACCTCTTCGGTCGGCACCAGGATTTCGGAAAACTTGTCTTCCAGACCCTGCGCCTTCGCCTGGTCGCGCAATGCCTCAGCAACCTTCTTTTCGAAGTTCGAATAGGCGTGGACGATGTACCACTTGTGATTGGGGTTGGTAACCGGAGCGGTGACGTCTTGAACAGTAGCCATGCGTCTTAAGTCCTTACACTCGGCCGATTGTGGTAAGCAGGCTGGTCAGATACCCGAGCGCGCCGTCCACCACGAAGAAGAATACGGAAGCAAGAACGACCATGATCAGCACCATGACGGTCGTGATCCAGGTTTCCTTGCGCGATGTCCAGGTAATCTTGCGGGCCTCGACACGGACCTCCGCGAAGAATTTTGCTGGATTGAACGGCTTTTTAGGTTCGGCCGCAGCCGCTGACGCCGACGCCTTTACAGGCTCGATCTTGCCCAGCGGCGTCTTGCCCGACGACACGGTCGGTGTCTTGGCGGCGGGTTTCGGATCGGGTTTCTTGACCATCAAAAGCCTATTTTTCGTCTGCCGCCGTGCACCAGCACAGCTTTCAAACAACAGAAATGAGGCTCGAAAACGCATTTTCAAGCCTCCCTTTAATTTGCAGCGATTCTCGATGAAACCGGCAAACACTTTTTGGTTTCGCCAGGAATGCGTTTCGAAAAGACGCTGTGGAATGGCAGGGGCAGAGGGGCTCGAACCCACGACCTTCGGTTTTGGAGACCGACGCTCTACCAGCTGAGCTATACCCCTTCACGCGGACCAGCAGCAAGTCTGCCAAACCGTGAGAGCCGTGCGATGTATCAGCGCTTGCACCAAAGGGCAACAGGCATATTTCGCTTTTTCACAGGCTGCGTATCCAATTTTACGGAACAAATGCCGGATCGACTACCGCCCAGAAGGCTGATTTCGGCTTTCCGCCCGTGTCGAACAGCAACGGATGGTTCACGCGTGGCGTCGGGAAGGACGACAACCATGTCGAATTGTCAGCCACGCCCCACATGGTCACCGACTTTACGCTAGTGTGTTCGGTGAACAGCTTGAACATCGCCCGGTATTGCAGGGCCTGGGACTGCAGGGCTGTCAGATATGCACTGGTACCGGCAACGAACGTCGCCTGGCAACCGGTCGGCGGACTGGAATAGCAGGTGCCGGCGTCCGACGTATACAGCGAAACATCCAATTCAGTGACGTGGTTGAGAAGCCCCCTCGTCTCTATGGCGGTCAAGGCAGCTTTCGCTTCAGCCACCGTGGGCGACGCCGTGTTGATATGGAATTGATGGCCAACGCCATCGATCGGCACACCGCGCGTCAGCATTTCATCCAGTATGGCCAGGAAACGTCCACGCTTGTCCGCGAATTCCGTGCCATATTCATTCAGGAACAGCTGAACCGTCGGGTCGGCGGCCCGTGCGGCGCGGAAGGCGATCTCAATATAGTCCGGCCCGAAGATCTGGTACCATTGCGAATTGCGATAATTTCCCGACGCATCGTCTCGCGTCGGCTCGTTGACGACGTCCCACGCATAGACCTTGCCCTTGAAGTGCGTCACGACGTCGGTGATGTAGGTTTCCAGCCGCGCACGCACGGTCGCCTTATAGGTCGGGCTCGACGGGTCGCCGGCAAAGAACCACGCCGGCGTGGTCTGGTGCCACAGCAGGGCGTGTCCCCGCACTTCGATTCCGTTGGTCTGGGCGAAGTTTATAAGGGTATCCGCCTGGGTGTAGTTATAGACGCCGGCGCTGACACCGATGGGGTCGGCCTTCATGACGCTTTCGGCGGTGATGCTGTTGGCGTGTTTCAGCAGGACCGGATTGGTGACGGAATTGACGGCCTGGCCGGGATCGACCGCCATGCCGATCTTGAACTTGCCGGCGAAATGCGTCTTTAACGCCGGAGCGGTCGCGGGATCCGGAAGCGTCGGTCCCGACGAACTCGAACTGGAGCTGGACGAACTGCTCGACGATCCGCCCCCGCCACTTCCTCCCCCGCCGCCCCCGCCGCAAGCAGCAAGAAGGGACGCACCTGCAGCGGTCAGCAAAAGTGACCGGCGGCTTATTGAAGCTGTGTCGCGCATGAAAACACTCCCTAATGGCAATTCTTTGATTGCTTTTCAGTGAGTTAAGGACACAAGTCCGCGCAGGTCAATACCAAATGTTAGCGGTCACAGGAGCGTGGTCAGCCACCATATCAATCCGCCGACCACCGGAACGGCGCCCCAAATGGCGGCGCGCACGACAAAACTGGGCAGCCAGGTCAGCACTTTCTTTTCCTGCACCCGGATGCTCAGGCGGTCATAAGCACTGATCTCGCCATAGGCCCTGTCGAGCGCGCCCTTCTCATCCGCCGTCAGCCACGGCCGGGTCACGGCATAGTCGCGCACCGCCTCGTAACCGCCGGGCGTCACGCGCGGCGTGAAGCTCAGACGCACTCCGCCGAAGTCCCAGGTTTTCGGCTGGGTCGGCAGGTCCAGGTCGTACTCGGTCTTGATCACCGTGGTAATGCGGCCTTCGCGGACATCGCCCATGTCGAACGGGAAATACCGGCGGCCATCGGGCTCATCCAGGGCATAGTCGAAGCCCGATTCCGGACTGAAGAAGATTTTCTCGAAAGGCACGCCCGTGCGGTGCCACGGGTTGGTCGTCGTCACCAGGGTATTGATGGTGATTTCATTGTGTTTACGGTCGTCGACCATCTGCGGGATGGCACACATGTTCATTCCGTAGATGTAGCTGAACAGGGCGCAGCGATCTTCGATATAGCTGGTCAGGCTCTGGTATTGCAGCTCCCGGCGCACGCCGTCGGCGCGGCTGCCGCGATAGATGTAGTCGATCTCGATCAGCGTTTCCTCGCCCTTTTTCTTGGGCAGGTGGATGACTTCGCGCACCTCGTAATCGAGGTTCGGCCGCTTTTCCATCATGCGCTTGAGATCGGACTGAGGCTTGAGGATCAGGGCATAGCCGAGATCGTTCTGCGCCAGATGTTCCAGGTCGCCGCCCTGGGCGACATCCGAAGTGCCTTCGAACCAGTAGGTCTTACCGTCGTGGACGCACATCGAGATACAGTGGTTGAACGCCCCCAGCCGCGGCGGCTGGTTGATCAAGTCGTGGCCACGGCGGGTATCGACCAGGGCCGGCCAGGATTCCACGCCCATCTTCGTCAGCATGGCGGCGATCATCTTGGAGACGTCCTTGCAGTCCCCGATGCGGTCGGCATAGATCTGGTGCAGACTGCGCGGCACGAAGCCGCCCTCGCCGAACGAGAAGGCGAAGTAGCGAATGCTCTGCTGCACCCAGCGCACGGCGGCAACGATACGATCCGGCGTTTCCTTGTGATCCGCCTTTATCTGCTCGATCACTTGCAAAAGACCATCAGGATAGTCGTGATCGCCCTCGAAGCCCGCGCGCATCAGGTCGGCGACGCGCTCCCAGGTGTCGATACTGGTTGCAAAAAACCCCTTGGCCGGAATGACCCAGCCCGGCATGTCGCGTTCATAGTCGCACGGCGGGACATTGCTGTCCTGCCATACCAGTTCGGTCGAACCATCGGCCAGCGCCGCCTTTTCCGGTTCATACCAGCCGGCTGCGAAGGGCTTGAGGATCAGCTTGCGCTCGGGCGGCACGATCATGCGAACATGGCGCTTGTCCCAGAAGATGCCGCTCTGCAGCGGCGTCGGCATGGAGATTTCGCCCTGGAAGCAGGCCGGATCGCCTTCCAGCGTCATGGCCATGTCGATGACGTCGCCGATGCGCACGTCCGGCAGGTTTATGGCCATGGTCCAGCGGCCGTCGAGCACCAGGCGCTCGAAGCTGCGCTCACGGCGCATGACGAAGTAACGCTTTTCGACGTCGACCTCGATAACCTCCTCGCCGCGGATAATGCGGATATGATGGATGGTCAGGTCGTCGTAATAGGGATTGAACGGCAGGGTAACGTTGGCCAGGTAGTCCAACGCCGACAGATTGACCACTTCCTCGACCGTGCGGTTGTAGCGCTGCGGCCGGGTGGTCAGCCTGGACTGATCATCGACGAGCCAGGTATAGAGCCCCCAGGGCGCACGCGAGCTGTCGAGCAGCGGCGGCCGTTTGAAGTCGAGT